>DIZU01000029.1:24592-32735 GCA_002429455.1 Methylotenera sp. UBA6020
AAACTTATTCCAGAAGAACTGGTGCCATTAAAGGTAATCGGCCGCATGGTACTTGATCGTTGGCCTAATAATTTCTTTGCAGAAACCGAACAAGTCGCTTTTTGCCCCTCACATGTTGTGCCAGGTATTGATTTTTCCAACGATCCCCTTTTACAAGGACGCTTGTTTTCATATCTTGATACTCAACTTTCACGTTTGGGATCACCAAACTTTCATCAGATTCCAATTAATGCTCCCAAATGTCCATTCGCCAATCAACAGCGTGATGGGCATATGCAAATGGAACAGCCAACTGGTAGAGTAGCCTACGAACCTAATTCTCTATCTAAAGATTCTCCGCGTGAAATGCCTAAAGGGTTTCATACTGCTACAGTGAATGAAAGTGGAAACAAAGGAAGAATAAGAGCTGAAAGCTTCGCAGATCATTACTCCCAGGCGCGGCAGTTTTTTATCAGCCAAACCAGCTATGAGCAAGCACACATCGCTTCAGCGTTAGTATTTGAACTTTCTAAAGTTGAACATTTACATATCAGAGAAGCAATGGTGGGTCATTTACTTCATATTTCAGAAGACCTTGCGAATAGAGTAGCTAAAGGCTTGGGATTTGACAAGATGCCAAATGCGCCTCAAGTTGCAGCTGTCGTACAGGAAATGCCGCCATCACCAGCACTGCAAACCATCGGCAAAATGAAAGACACGTTACATGGTCGTTTGATAGGAATTTTGATTGCAGATGGCTCCGATGTCACTGTTATTAATAGCATTAAAAAGGCTGTGATTAAGGCAGGCGCTAATGTGAAAATTGTTGGTCCCAAGATTGGTGGTGCAAAACTAAGTGATGACTCAATACTTCATGTAGATGGGCAACTGGCAGGCACACCTTCGGTAATATTTGATGCCATTGCGATTATTCTTTCTAATGAAGGTACGAAATCACTATCTATGGAAGCGGCCGCAATCGATTTTGTTCGCGATGCATATGGCCATTTGAAGGCAATTGCCATGGATAAGGGAGGGGAAGTCTTAGTGAAAAGTGCAAATATTCATGTGGACGCAGGAGTGTTAGATGTGTTAGAAGTTGATGATTTTATTTCCGCTGCAAAAACTCGGCAATGGGATAGAGAAAAATTGATTAGAACTTTAGCCTGATTGTAGCTAATTGATAATAAAAGATTAGCTAATGCAAATTTTATTATTTCCAATCCTACGCTTCATGATGAAATGTGAACTTTCGCTCATAGTCGGCTATTGGCTGAAGTTACTCATATGCGTTCAAAAGCCCTTTGTCATACGTGCTTGCGTGCATTTGCAGATTAATATCAATCCTATAAATTATCAATTCTGACTGTGGTTAATTGAGTTAAATATACATTTTTCTCAATATCTTTGCTGGATAGTCTTTTAAATTTTATAAATCTGAGGTCATAGATGTCAAACAGCATCCGACACTTGCCACGCAAACAGCGTTCATACTTGCCAGTATCTTTCAAAAAAACATAGAACAACAAGGGCTTGTCAGCTGTTCCACCGCTGCTGAATTGCAGACTAAGTGGAAAGTTCAGCGCGCTGTTTGACATTCACCGTCCTCTTTTGGCCGGCTTCGGCCTCATAGCATATCAATTTAGTTGCCATAAAGCAGGCAGTTTAAAATGGAAATAAACATAATCTAATAAATTTTCATTCAGCTAGTTTTGGTCAAATCAATCATGAAACTCGGATCCCCCATATTTTCAATGAGCCTAAGTTCGGTTATATGGTAATTATTGGGTGCCCTCGAAAGCCTCCGGTTTTAACCGACAGCAGCAGGCCTTCGCTGTTTTTAGCATTTTTGGATATGATGCTAGCTTTTGCGTATATCCAATCTGCCGGACTTTCGATTAATCAGAATTGGTTGTTAGGATATGACGACCACTTGAGTCATTAACCCTCACTACACATGAACAATACCTTGTCCTGATGAACCCCAGAATAACCTTATCGACCGTCTTGTTGCTTACCGTGCCTCCGCTCCTGTGGGCTGGCAATGCTGTCGTCGGCCGCATGGTTCATGAGTGGGTGCCGCCGATGACCTTGAACCTGCTGCGCTGGGTGATTGCGCTGGTCATCCTATTGCCGCTGGCCAGTTCAATCTTCCACCGCGGAAGTGGCTTATGGGCCAGTTGGCGACGTTTTACATTGCTGGGGCTACTTGGGGTAGGCCTTTACAACTCACTTCAGTACCTTGCACTACAGAGCTCCACGCCGATTAACGTGACTCTGGTCGCGGCTGGTATGCCGGTTTGGATGCTCATCGTTGGAGGACTATTCTTCAATGCGAAGGTCGGACGCAAGCAGGTGATTGGTGTCGTTTTGTCGATGGCCGGCGTGCTGCTGGTGCTCAGTCGCGGCGAATGGCAGCGCTTGCTGGCGATGCATCTAGTGCCAGGCGATCTATTCATGATAGCAGCGACCATCGCATGGTCCTTTTATAGTTGGTTGTTGACGCTGAAGAAAGAACCAAAGGATATCCGCAGCAACTGGGCGGCATTTTTACTTGCCCAAGTCGTATTCGGTGTAATGTGGTCCAGCGTGTTTGCCGCCGGTGAATGGGCGGTTAGCAGCTCGCATATCGTTTGGAGCTGGTCATTGGCGGCAGCGCTTCTTTATGTAGCGGTCGGGCCGGCAATCATCGCTTTCCGTTGTTGGGGCGCCGGTATACAGCGCGCAGGACCAACTATTGCGGGATTTTTTAGTAATCTGACTCCTTTTTTTGCAGCGATAATGTCATCGGCATTTTTAGGTGAAATGCCGCATCTTTATCATGTGGTAGCCTTTGCCCTGATTGTCGGCGGAATTGTGTGTTCATCAATCCATTAAGACCAATGTACGCACTGGAATTTAGTCAAATCAGAGTCCGGACCCCGTTTACTTAAGATCCGTTGCCAACGGAGGCTGTTCTTTATGGCAAAGTCAAAGTTAACAAATTTAAAAGACTACTTATTAATGAAGCTATGCCTCAGTAGCCTTTTAGAAATAGTTTTGCGCATAATAAGCAAGTGGTGCTTAATCCTGCAATGATGATGATCGCTAGCACATCAGCATACGGATAACCCCAAAATTCGCTCATTTTATTTCCCTTCCTGCAATAAGCCGGTGTCATGTAAGCGGCTTTGTCCGAATTCTGACAATTTGTAATGGAATAGTACTTTGCCTTTTCCTGCATGACTGCCATCATCGATTTTCCCAGCAACACGCGTGACCAGTCCGGCTGCGGCCAGTTCTTCGAGTGCTACTCGTAATGTGCTCACCCAATGCGCGCCAGATAAACTGTATTCAGATAGTGCCATGGCGACCAGTTCATGATCCCACATACTGCCACCTTGGCTCAGTTGTCCGAGCAAAAATCCTTTTTGATGAAGTTTCATACAGCCGCCTTAGCTTTCGTAACTTCACGCAGTTGTGAAACAGATTCAGCCGGTTCGCTGAACATCACAAAGCTACCTGCAATCGTTAGAGAAAGTCCCGCAAGGAAATACCATTCTGGAATCTGCAATGTAAAGGCTGAAATAAACAGAATGGCAAAAACCGCGTAGAGGTTTCCAATGCCGCCGCACCGGCTTACGCCGATCAAAGAGGTGGCTTTATACCAGCTTGTGTAGCAAAAGGCATGTGTGACCGCTGCCAGTAGAATCCAGAGGATAGCCTTACCGTTGGTGAGCGTTTCGTAAATCAACTGGCCTACCGGGATAGTCGTAAATAAGGCGATGAATGGCAATATCAGGCAGCCCCAAAAAAGAACCTCAAATGTGAAACGGCACTGGATGCCGACATCTGGGTCGCTTACGTCCATGCCTCTGGCGGCAACAGCCCCTTCGGAGCCCCATCCTATGGCAGACATGGCGCCTCCCAGATAACCAATCCATGCATGCGGGTGAGAACTGCTGGCTTCACCAAACAAGCCTGGCGCATATATTGTTATGCCCCCGCCAATGATGATGGCCATTCCCAGAGCGGCTCGACTGCTGATTTTTTCATTGTACCAAAGCTTGGCGATGACGGCTCCCACGACAGGGAAAAGCAAGGAGCTGATTGCTGCAAAAATAGGACCTGCATAAAACATTGCCAAGCATGAGCCGAAAATAGCCAAAGGACCACCACACAATGAAGCCAATGCATACCATTTAGAGATCTGCCTGAATTTGACTATGGTTCGCCCATAGTCCGACACTTTGCCCAGAACCATATTCCACAGAAGCAGGAACAGGAATACTGCAATAGCATGAACCCATGTCATGACTGCAGTAGCCGCTAGCCGCAGCGTGGTTGCATCCGCCGGTATATCTGCATATGGGTGCTCATACCAAAGTGCCGTACCGGGTACATACCAAGCCCCCCATAAAACCGCTAGCCACATTGCCCATATAAAGCCCCATCTTTGATTCCTTGCATAATGCTGGTGTAGCGCTAACGCTAAATCTCCGCTAGCATTGTCTGGCAAGATGCTCATCTATTTCCTCGGAATGCTGTTTATTAAGTTGAGAAAGTATAATTTTGTACCTGATGGTGAACAATACCTCTAAGGGATTAGAGGGTCGCAATAAGGAGGCTTGTAAAAAATTGTATAATGAAGCCAATCTTTGGCCCGGCGGTTAAGCGACGGATTTTCTACAGCCTCATTGAAAGCATGCTTATGAACGATCAACTCGAAACCATGGATCACGTACAACGTGTGATTATTGACTTGGCAATCCAGTTCGGACCGAAGGTACTGGTCGCAATCGTGATTATCATCGTGGGTTTCTATGTTGGACGCTGGGTGGGTCATATAGCCGATGGCGGAATCAAGAAATTTAATCTTGAACCGCCGGTTCGCCAATTACTGGTGAGGTTAGTGCGAACCTTTGTCCTCGTTCTTTTCGCGATCATGGCGCTCCAGAACCTAGGTGTAGAACTCTTACCATTGATTGCCGGCCTCGGCTTGGCTGGTGCCGGCGTTGCTCTGGCCATGCAGGGCGTGCTAAGCAACATTATGGCTGGACTGACCATTATTTTTACCAAGCCATTCCGCGTTGGGGAATACATCTCAATTGTCAGCGAAGAAGGCCAGGTGATTAACATCAGTCTCTTCACCACGGTGCTTAGCCACGCAGATCAGTCGAAAGTGGTCATTCCAAACCGCAAGATCGTCGGCGAGATATTGCATAATTACGGAAATATCCGGCAACTCGATATTTTAGTTGGCGTTGCCTACGACACTGATCTGGATAAAGCGTTAGCTTTAGTCAATGAAGTGATTCAAGGCAATTCTCGCACGCTTAAAGATCCGTTTCCCATTGTCACGATCAGCGTTCTGGGGACTTCCTCGATCAGCATTGCTGTAAAACCATGGGTCAACGTCCCTGATTATAGTTCTGCGCATGGTGAGATCAATAAAGCAATCGTCGAGACCTTCCGCAGCAAGAGTATCGTCATTCCGTTCTCGCAAAGCGAAGTGCGGATTCTGGGAAATATGGGCTAATTGCAAATATTCGCGGCCGTCGGACACCTGCGTGAATGATCTATGTCGAGAACATAGACTGACCATAAGCTATTTCCGGCCATAGGTGGAGAGGTGTTACTGGATTAATTAAGTCATCTATCCGCGATATGCAATAAGTTGCTCGGTACCGGCTTTGATTACTTCACGACAAGGCTGGCCTTCATGGTGGAATGAAGCTTGCAGAAATAGGACGCCGCTCCCATTTTTCGAGCCTTCAGTTTCCATGTCCTATTTTCTGCAATTTCGCCCGAGTCGAAGCTGCGGTCTTCGGCCGTAACGGTGTGGGGAAATGGATCCTTGTTCTTCCACACAATGGTGTCCCCAACTTTGACCTCAAGTTTTTGCGGAGAGAATTGCATAGCTTCGATAACGACGGTGTGCGCCTTAGGTTTGGTTTGTGCATGCGCGTGGCCAGTCAAGCCAAGCCCTAGTGCAACAATCGCCATGAGTCCAACATAAGCATGGCGGTGATGCAGAGCACGCATTTCAACTTTACTTCAGCGAAGCCTGGAGATGCTTTGCATGCTGCAGATGCGCATCAATCACCGGGCGAACTTTTTCCAATAGACCCTTCAGTTCTGCGTTCTTGGCACTTGGAATCAACGTCTTGTCGATCACATCAAGCACGGCCTGATGGTAGGTCACTTCGTTATCAACGTAGGCCTTGTCAAATTCGTTGCCTTTCATATCCTTGAGCTTGCTGATATTGGCCGTGCCGCCATCTTTAAGTGATTTGCTTGTGTCGCTGTCCACTGGCGTTACTTTTAGTTTCTTGACCAGAGCGGTTGCCTGTTTATTGACACCTGTATGGTCTGTAACCATCAATTGCGCAAACCCTTTTACCTCCTTGTTATGCGACATCGACTGTGCAAACTTTCCAGCATTGATGTCGACACTGTTGGCGGCGACTACGATGCCTGCGATCTGCGCGTCATTCGGTGCGGCAGGCTGCGCGAATGAATGTGAACACACGATGCTTAAAATAGCGATGAGCAAAATGTATGCTGGTTTATTCATAGCATTTCTCCTTTTGGGATGAGGCAAAGGGCAAGGATGTCGGCGCCGATCTTGATACCCGGTGAGCCAATGGAGTCGGCTAGACCCTCAAATGGTACTTACCGACCATACCAAACGCGATGCTCAACGCATTGGAAAGAGTGCGTTGAGCGTCAAATGCACTTTGACATATACACAGGCAAGCTTCTCTCAGGATACTTCGGGTGTCTGTGCGCTAACCTACATAGATTCGTCCAAAATTAGATGTAAGGTATTTAAAAAGATAGCTCACATCTGTTTAATTTATATATAACTTGTTACAAAGATTCGTGATAAACGAAGCCGGTTTATCTTATTAAGGTGGTAGTTATCATTTAAGTTTGGCTTTAGACGTTCGAAGATTACACAGCAAAGCCACCATGGTGGAGTTTATATATCCAGCACATGCTCCTAATACAACACAAAAGCCTATCGCTAGAACTGCATTTTTAAATGTGAGCGATAATAAAGCCTCTTGATTGAATGACCCGGGCACACTTAAAAATGCCCAAATGGAAGCATATCCATAAATCATCGCTGGCGTAACGGATAGCTGAGTGAAAACACCCAATCTCATTAAACCCGCAATTACCGCAGCAATTAAGATTGGCGCCCATAACTGATTTGCCAACTCACCCGACAGCGGGTTGTTAATCACTAGCAATGCAGAAAGCCATGAAGCAAAAGCGCCTAATTCTATGTGTATTATCGTCGAGTAAAACGCTTGATTCTTATCGTTACCCCCATTCAGGTGAAAAAAGCATGCCCAAGTGAGGAAGATTGGCCATACTGGAATATATGGAAAATAACTTAAAAGATAAACAGCTACTGCCGTAAGCGTGAACCCAGAGAGTGTTATTGCATTTATTAGCTTCATGTTGATTCCTTAATCAATTGAAAGTGATGACTTTTCTAATTTAAAGTTCAGGCCTGCCCTTTGATAACCATTTCTACATATTCTTCTGTGGTGATTGTGCCACCGATTGCTTTAGCAACTTGTTTGTCTCGTTCAGGCAAAGCGTCCTGAAGGTTATCGATGCGCTTCCATTGCGCAAACGGCGCAGCACAGTCTTTCTTTGGTACATAACTAGAAGATTCTAAGCGCTGATATTTATGGATATAACGTGTACAGTTAATAAAGACTTCCGTGATATTGACGGTAACAATGATCTCGGCACCTGGAAATTCACTTAGCCATGAGCTTTTAATATCGGCAACGGCTGTACCGTGTACGCGCACTCTATGCGGAGTCTCAAAATCAATAAATAGCATGCCAACTTTAGGGTTGGCAGTAATATTGCCCGTAGATAAAAACATGCCGTTGCCATCGTAACTAGGGAATATCAAAGTTTTGCTATTTAAGACGTTTACAAAACCATGACTGCCTCCTTTGTAAGAGCATGTCGGATATCCACGATGGTCAATCGTGCTCAAAAAGAACATATCCCTGCTCTCAATGAATCCTTTGTGCTCATCTGCAAATTCGTCGCTTACTATGTTTGATTCAACAGCATTCGCCAATCTTTCGGTATCAAATACTTGCTGCAATGCCTTGTGTTGATTGCCATATAAATTGCTCATAAAACCTCC
>DIZU01000216.1:0-6403 GCA_002429455.1 Methylotenera sp. UBA6020
ATATTAAACTAGTAATTACAGTATTAATCTAGTCTGGTAAATGTTGCGGTCAACTCGCCAAGCGAGTTTGCATCAAAAATTTTTGATGTTTTACAAAAAAATCAGCAGCATAAAAATAAATCAAGCAGTCGAAAAACTGCTATTTTTTTAATACAAAAGATACATTATATATACACTTTATGGAGAATTTATGTTATCGCAAGCTGCAAAACCTTACATTGACGCCAGTGTTCCAGTTTTACGTGAACACGGTTTGGCGATCACAACCACTTTTTACCGCAATCTATTTGACGCGCATCCTGAATTAAAGAATCTGTTTAATATGGGTAATCAAGCGCAAGGAACACAGCAGCAATCATTAGCTGCAGCAGTATTTGCCTATGCTGCCAATATTGATAAAGCCGATGCACTTGCCCCCGTAGTTAGTCGTATCGTGCATAAACATGCGTCTTTAGGAATCAAGGCTGAGCACTACCCAATTGTCGGTCACCACTTGTTAGGCGCAATCAAGGAAACGCTGGGAGATGCAGCCACAGCGCCATTATTGGCGGCCTGGGCAGAGGCCTATTCTTTGTTAGCAGACGCATTAATTGCCGAAGAGAAGAATCTTTATTCTGATGCAGGAGTCATTGCAGGTGAATTAAGACAACTGCAAATAACGCAAATACGGCAAGAAAGCGTGGATGTTCGATCGTTCGTTTTGAGTGCGATAGATAGCAAGCCATTGCCAACTTTCCATCCTGGACAATACATCAGTGTTTCGGTAAATTTCCCTGATGACTCACGTCAGATACGCCAATATAGCCTGTCTGACGCACCGGATAAACCGTATTTAAGGATATCGGTAAAACGTGAAGTAGAAAAAGACAAATCGCCTTCCGGCCAGGTTTCCAACTGGCTGCATGATAATGTCAAAGTTAATGACAAAATTCAGGTAAGTTCACCGTTCGGAGACTTCAGACCGAATATTGCTGCTGACGCCCCGCTAGTTTTAGTCTCCGCAGGTGTAGGTATCACGCCAATGATTTCAACTTTGAATCAATTGGCACTTACACGGCCTGAACATCAGGTAATTTTTGCACATGCTGCACGAAGCAGGTCTCATCATTCTCACACCACCGATTTGGAAGAGGCAATTGACCGTATGCCAAATCTTAAAGTGATTACATTTTATGAATCACCACATCCATCCGATAAACTTGGTGAAAACACGACCAAAGGAGAAATGCAGTTATTGAACTTGATAAGCGGTCCTCTTAAAACATCTAATGTCTACTTGTGTGGCCCTCTGGGTTTCATGAAAAAGCAATGGAAACACTTGGTTGAAGCTGGGGTACCTAGTGATCAGCTATACAGAGAGGTTTTTGGTCCGGATTTGCTAGATAATCTACTCAATTAACTAAATTGGCAAATAACCCACTTCTAAAAAATTTCAGTAAGGTCTGGTAATGGCATAACCGAGTGAACACTTTAGAACCTAAAAGATATATGCACTGTCACAGCAACAGGGCGTTGTTGTCGTGCATATATTGAACGCCTTTGCTTTTCGCTGCTATGTCAACACGCCAGCCGAACGTGTGCGATTCAGGCTAAACATGAGGTCGATCATATGATTCAGGTGTAATCTACTAACGAGCAAACAACGATAATGGCAAGCACACCCGTCAGGCCAACCGACCGACCACGCACTCTGATACTGCCGCCAGCTCCATACGCGGCGGCGATTGTCGGTGGATGGTGGATGGATCGCCATGTCATCCAATTGAGCCTGAATCTGGGATGGGCAACTCGTCCACTGGCATGGCTGTCCATTACCATTGGCCTGTGCTTGATGTTCTGGACTTTGCTGAACTTTATCCAGCATAGAACTACGTTTAACCCCTACTCGGCTGCGACCACCCTTTGTGTGACCGGACCTTTCCGCTTCAGCCGCAATCCAATCTATCTGGGAGACTGGTTTGTTCTGGCGGGTTTTAGCCTGTGGTTGATGACATGGTGGCCCATCATATTCTCACCTCTGATATGGGTGGCGATACGCTATGGGGTAATCCGTTACGAAGAAGAACACCTCGAAGCCAAATTCGGCGAAGACTACAGAAACTACCAAGCTAGAGTGCGTCGCTGGTTCTAGCAATGCTTAGCACTTCGCGCCACGAGGATGCTAATAATGGCTGGAACAATGCCTTGTGGCAAAGGACTGCTTGCTGCATAAGTTTCCAGCCGCAGGTAATGATTCGCAGGGAATAACGTCTAATAATTATTTCTATAATATAGAAGGAGTTGTTCATGAAAAGCTTATTACGTTGGTTATTTCCGCTGATTTTTTGTCTATCGGCCGTTGCTGCACAGGCGAACTGGATATCTTACAGTCAGCCCACTTTCGATAAACTGCAGGATGATGGCAAGCCCATACTCGTACTCGTCCATGCCAGCTGGTGCCCGACTTGTCGTGCGCAAGCCCCGATCATTTCCAGTCTACTGAGCCAGAAAGAGTATCAGGGCATTACCGCATTGCGAGTTGATTTCGACACGCAGAAAGATGTCGTCAGGGCTTTTCGTGTGCCGATGCAAAGCACCCTGATTGTGTTTACTGGCGGCAAGGAGGTGGGACGCAGCACAGGGGATACAACCAAAGTCGGCATTAAAGCCTTGCTACAGAAAGTGCTGAAAAGCTCGCCATGATTGTAGCAATCGGCTTTGTGCTAATTCATCAGATTCATTGGTATGTACAGGCAGTTAATAGGATCTGTCCCTTACTGTCCTATTTAATTACAAGTAGTTTGGACTGAGTTACCAACTACTCGTGAAGTGCAGTTTGTTGTCTGATTTACTATAGTTGGTATCTGTATCTTATTTGCTTGAGTTTGAATTGCGTTGGCTTTTTGTTGTTCAATATTCACTCTTTGTTGCTCAAGTTGATGTTGCCGCTCATTTTCTGCATTATTTTGTTGCTGAGCAGTCTGCTTTGCATTTATTTGTTGTGCCCGCTTCTGATTATCTAAATTAAGCTCTTGGCGCTGTTTCGTAAACTCCCCGTAGCTAATAGCACTTTTATATAAATTCACTATAAGCTGATTTGAAGCGTTATAAGACTGCAAAAAAACTGTCCATTGTTCATTGCTGGGATAAAACGTACTCATAAAAACTTTTGCCTGAAAACATGTATCTCTTTTTGATGACCATAATGAAATTAAGGCTTTTTCCGCTTCAGTAGGCTTTGCATCATCAGCTAGCATTGCAAGAGTTGCAGTAGACGCGTTACTTAAAGATAATTTCTTTGAAATTCCAGATAGCTCTGGATCACTTTGCAATTTACCAATACATTTATCTGCTTGCTCTCCAATATACTTGTAGCCTTCGGCGTCATTTATTACTGATACATTTTCCATAACAGATGCTTGTTTAGCAATTTCAGCTTTCAAATTTTTCGCTATTTGAGTTATATAAAATTGACTACCTTTTTGCGTTTGATATCCAATTTCTAACTTATAAGCCGTTACCATTAAATTATCACCATCCGACACTGGAGCTAACCCAATACCGAAACTAGTCTGTCCCGTAGCAAAAGAGTTGTAATAAACCTTATAGCCAACTCTTCCGTCATAATTCCCAACAACGCCAGAGCTAAACTCTACTTGCATCGCTTTATGAACCAAACTCATAACCTGATCTTTATCTCCCTTTACAATCATGAATAAATCATTTTCACCAGCAATTACATTTGTGGCAAATATGGCAAAAGCTATAAAAACTAATATTTTTTTCATTTTATTTTTACAATCCAAAGAGACCTTCAATAAGACTCACTACATCCAGCAACAATGCTAGCGAGCCAAACAGTTTGCTAATCAGTATTCTAGCCCAAGGCGAACAAAATACTTGTAATTGATTTTGAACATGTCTAATGAAGTCGCACTCATAAAATCGTATTAAATACAATCTCTACGAAGTGCCGGTGGGGTTCACTGTGCTCAGGCAATCCGCGCGTATACGTATATCAATAATTTAAAGGGCTGGTTTGAAATTGGATCACGAGCAATTAAACTTATGCAGTTATTTCATGATCCCAAGTTAAAGGACGTGGCAAAAAAGTGTTAATCATGTTCGGCTCACAACGCTTGTCACACTTGCATGGCGATCAAAATCAATTATCTAATAGCACATAATATTGACCTATTTTAATCACGCCAAAGCATAACAATGAACTTATGTAACCAGACAGCCTTGCTTAATGTTCGTCAAATGGGCGAGGCGGATCGGCTCGCCGAAGCCGCTGGCACGCCTGCATTTGAGTTGATGGCAAACGCCGGCAAGGCCGTCGCAAGTGCGATAGAGCGTCGCTGGTCTGCGCGCCCCGTCACGGTCCTTTGTGGGCCCGGCAATAACGGAGGCGATGGATTCGTCACCGCCAGACAGCTCGCAGAATCTGGCTGGCCCGTCCGTATCGCCCTGCTCGGCCCGCGCGATGGTCTATATGGGATTGCACGTCAGCACTCAGAACTTTGGCACGAAGCGGTCGAGCCGTTGACGCCTGCAGTACTCAATGGCGCGGAACTGGTGGTAGATGCTATATTTGGTGCCGGGCTTAGCCGCCCAATCAAAGGACCCGTTGAGGATACTTTGGCTGCCGCAGCCAACAAGAAAACGCCGATTGTTGCCATTGATGTTCCCAGCGGCCTGATGGGTGACACGGGAGAGAGTTTGGGCGCTGTTGCATCAGTTCTGACGGTCACTTTTTTTCGCAAAAAACCGGGACACTTGTTGTTGCCAGGACGACTGCTTTGTGGCGAAGTCATCGTCGCTGACATCGGCATCCCGTCTACTGTGTTGGAGCAGATAGCCCCGGACACTTTCGAGAACGATCCGAAGCTCTGGATTTCATCTCTGCCACAACCAGATGACAGCAGCAATAAATATACACGCGGTCACGCACTAATCTCCGGCGGCTATCCTACAACTGGTGCAACTCGAATGGTAGCTCGTGCTGCCGCCCGAACCGGCGCAGGATTAACAACAATCGCTGTGCCGGAAATCGCCCTGCCAATCAACGCTTCTAGGTTACCCAGCATTATGGTTCAAACACTTACCGCTCCTGAAGATTTTGATCGCCTTCTGCATGATCACCATTTTTCAGCAATGCTGATTGGGCCTGATGCAGGAGTCAGTGCAGAGACCCGTACCCGGGTGCTTGCCATACTGAGGAGTCGTCATCCCACACTGCTGAACACGGATGCAATTACGGCTTTTAAAGACGACCCTCACTTACTCTATAGCACGATTGTCGGGCCATGCGTTATGACATTAGATGATGATGATGAGTTTAATCGTCAGTTCGACTTAACCGGCGACAAGCTGACACGCACGCGCAACGCGGCTCGCCGCAGTGGTGCCATCATTGTCCTGAAAGGCAGTGATACAGTTATCACAGCGCCGGACGGCAGGTCAGTTATCAATACCAACGCACCGCCAACATGGGCTACTGCAGGGTCGGGCGATGTCCTTAGCGGCATCATGCTCGGACTCCTTGCACAAGGCATGGATGCGTTCCTTGCAGCAGCGGCAGCCGTATGGCTGCATGGCGCTGTAGCGGCCGAGTCTGGTTCTGGCCTCATCGTCGAAGACCTACCTGATCTACTGCCAGAAGTATTTCGACGCCTCTATCGTAACGCAAATTAAAGTCTTAAAGACCCCGGTTAAGACTTAAGTCTAGAATAAGAACTTACCTGTTATTTAATTAAAAATGCAAAGAAATGGCGATAAGAATAAGTAGTCTGACTTAGCAAATGCGGTCCATTTGAGCAGTTCCAAGCAAGTGTTGCGCTATCGGTCTGCTTTCATGACATAACGATAGTTGCTAAACGGATTGGCTAGAGAATATCTTTCATAAATTTTAATCACACTCGGATAAATCGACGATACAAAGTCAATCTGTGTCTTTCAAACGCCAAGGATATAAGGGTTAGCTCTTACGTGTTAGCACGAATTTCCTCGTCTTTAATTAGTCTATTAAATTAACTATACAGGCGGTATAGCCCTAGCAACGGTTAGTTGCAGAATCTTTCCCGAGATTGGTACCACCGACATTTTTACTATGGTTGATGGAGGCAGTATGGATAGTTCAAAAGCAAGTAAACATTCAAAAGCAATTAAAAAAAATTCAGTTAGGCCTATACCAGTGAGTAGTGTTGGGTCAAAGCAAGAGTCAAATGAAGACAGGCTTTATCAGATTGCTGTATCAGCTTATTACAAAGCTGAAGCGCGTGGCTATGATCCAGGGCATGAGATTCAAGACTGGCTAGAAGCCGAAGCGGAGATAGATAAATCAGAGCAGCTCAAATATAGTCACTAGTTTGAGAGGAGTCTGCCGCTAAGCGCGGAAATTCTTAAAGCCCTTCATACCTTC
>DIZU01000216.1:6575-10486 GCA_002429455.1 Methylotenera sp. UBA6020
ACCTTCGCTCTCTGGCTATCTAGGTGCATCCGGTGGCCTATAGCCAGACGGAGGTGGTGGCGGTGGATAGCCTGAGGAACCGGAAGATGGTTGACCATAGGTTCGCTGTTGCTCAATGTGACCGGAAACTGGAACGCGGTGGCCTTTAGCATACATGCATTGAATATAAGCATTGTCATAATGACGTTGCGTCCTATATGAAGATGCATTGCCTTCATCAACACCGATCAAACTGCCAATAAACAACCCCGTTGCTGCACCAGCTCCAGCACCTCTACCGCCATCAACTGCAGCACCTATCGCGGCGCCAAGCGCAGTACCTACCTACAACGGCACTTTTGGCAAAGCTGTCGCTGGACGCTTGATTAGCTGCTGTGCCGCCAATTTGTTCATGGGCAAACTGTCGGCATGAAGCATCATCGTATCGAAACTGGTCAAAGCTCTTGCCTGTACCGGGCAATGCCATTGCACTTGGGCCATTTGGAACCGATGCACAAGCCGAAAATAAAAGTATCATAGGTAACACCAAGCTAACTTTGAGATTGATTTTCATCGTCATACTCCAAATCTATGGTTGAACTGGAGGTGTTGGTGTAACCTTTTGCCAACCATTAGGACACTCTATGAAGGTAGGGATAATAACCTTCTGGTTTATCGCAGCGGTACCAGTAATAGTTTTCTGGCATGGCCTGTGGGGCCTGTTGTTGCTCAATGTAAACTGGCGGCTCGGCTGGTACTGGCGTTACGACTACTGGCGGGTAATATGAATAAGGATAGTAGTAAGGATATGGATAGTAGGAATAGGGATATGGTATGCCAAAGTATAAACCAATGCCTACTCGCCCGTGTCCACCATGACCGCCGTGCCCACCATGTCCACGATCAGCAAGAACGTTTCCACTGATGAAAGCTAAAGTAAGCAACATTAGACCGCATACTAACTTCATATTTCTCATGATTAACTCCTTACATACAACTTAACTGTTCTAGTATTGCAGAATCGGTTGCATCTGGGAATATGGGTGAACCCTTATAATCCAACCTTTGAATAAGCAAAGCATGCTTGCCTATCCGTAAGCCCGATATATATTTTAGCCCGTCAAAGAAACGCATCACTAGTCGCCTCTGCCTGCGATATTTACCAGATATGTGGCATTTCCACATCTCCCTCACGCTTGCTGAACAAAGCACGGCTGCAGAGTTAGTGCTCCATGTGTTTAAGCGCCAAGATAGCCTCTTCCTCATTTTTCCCAAGGTTGGTTTGCACGTATTGGACAACACCGGCCTCGTCCAATATATAAATAGCAATCCCGTGTTCGAAATCACCCGTTTTGGTTTTTTTATATTTCATTCCCAGCACCACTGCAAGTCTTCGCACCACCTCCGGCTTGCTGTTAGCTACAACCCAGCTCAATGAATCGATTCCATGAGATTTCGCATACTCCTTCAGTTTCTTGGTGGTATCCCGCTCTGAATCAAATGAGAAAACAGCAAAATTCACTTTTCCGGCTCTAGCTGCAGGCAAGCGACGCTCAATTTTCTTCATATCCTCCACAATGAGCGGGCAAATATCCTTACATGATGTATAAATCATGGCAATGACAGAAGGATTTCCGCTTAACTCGTTCAAGTGAAATGGTTTTCCATTACTGGTGGTCCAGGAATCCGTGAGGTTAAATAAGGATTCCGATTTAGGAACTGGTATAGCTTGCTCCTCATGCGTATGGGCTACCGCCGGAATAGCGCAGGCTAAAAAAGCCATGATCCATATAAATTTCGTTATTTTTCTCATTTGGCATCCTTTGCACAACGAAACCCTAAATTTTTACCCGTAAAAGCACCTTGCAGGCTACCGCGATATGAATACCTCATGAAAGCTGCATAATCCCTAGGGTTGGAAGCGTTAAGGCTCCCCCCACCGCAGAACAGGTTTTTTTGTCCGGAATCACGGGGATCGGAAGAGGCCATGAAACTATTAAAGTCCGATGTCCATTCCCAAACAACGCCAGTAAGATCAGAAAGACCAAATCCGTTAGCTGGCTTGCTACCTACATTTGGTAGCTTCTCATTCGGAACAGCATACCAGTCCAACACTTGCTGCTGAATTTTCTCATTGTTCCGTCCATCGTCAGCTAAAGCATATTCCCACTCATCCGTAGTCGGCAGTCGTTTTTCCCGAGCTTCGCAATAAGCTGAGGCTGCAAACCAAGAGACACTCACCACCGGACTATCAAGTTCACTCTTGTCTTCAATGAGTGAATCTTCGTTCAACTGCTGAAGATAGTGTGAATCAGCAAATATCACTCTGACCTGAGATTTTTTCCATTCTGGATGCACGGTAACAAAGCTCATAAACTGACGATTGGTAACGGGTACCTTATCAAGCCAGAATTCTTCAACGTAAGTAGCTTGCTTTTCAAGGTTTTCCACATTTTTATTTGCTGAATACAACGGGGTATACCCCCCCGCAGGAAGCAGTGCCATATCCTCAACGGACTCTGCCAATGCGGAAGATCCTATTATTAACAGCACCGGAAACAATAAAACCCAATTACTCATTCAACTGTACTTGTCCTAGGCACAACCCGATTTTGTTTCACCTCAGCTGGAGTCACTTCGCTCCCCGAGTTTCCCCAACTATTGTAAACATAAGTAAGCACATTAGAGATATCTTCATCGCTCAAGCTCCAGGATGGCATAACGCCATTGAAGTGCTGTCCATTCACGGTAACCTCCCCCTGCAATCCGCCTGTCACCGTTTTGATCGCACGTACTTTATCTGCGTTGAGAAAATCTGATTTTGCTAAAGGCGGGAATGCCAGAGGAACCCCCACCCCACTCGGCTGATGGCAAGCCGCGCAGTTTGTGTTGTATACAACTTCGCCGAGCTTAACGCGATCAGCTTTCGTTTTGGCAATAGGCGCCGAGCGCTGAGCTTGCTCGGCAACTCTCATGCCGGTCCCTTCCGGTAAATAAACTTCATCACTTATTTTTCCAGAGTAAATAAGCTTATCTTCCACACCGGATACTTTTAATTGTCCCAGAGCACCTTTGTTAAAGGCGCGAGTCAACGAATGGTCTACCAGAATATACGTTCCAGGAACATTAACCTTAAACTCCACAAATGCTGCTCCACCAGCTGGAATCATGGTCGTTTGTACATTGTGAACAGCGGTACTAGTATTTCCTTCTTGATAAACATTGTCGAAAATCTCACCGATCAGATGAAAAGATGAAGTGAGATTTGGACCACCATCACCGACAAAAAGACGGATGGTTTCACCTTTTTTGGCTTGAAGCGCATTTTCTCCGGCTAGAGAACCAGCTGATCCGTTAAAAACAACGTATTCCGGTTTCTCATCTATCGCCTTGATCATGCTGAAGGGTTGCAGCCCTTGTTCACCATTCCCGCCCTTCGTATAGAAATCCCCTTGCATGACATAGTATTCATGGTCAACTTTACGCAAGCCCTCTTTAGGCTCTACCAGTATCATGCCGTACATTCCATTTGCTACGTGCATGGCCACAGGGGCAGTGGCGCAATGGTACACAAAAAGACCGGGATTCAATGCCTTGAAGGAGAAAACCGAGCTGTGTCCAGGCGCGGTAAGCGATGAAGCCGCACCCCCTCCAGGCCCAGTCACAGCATGCAAGTCAATATTGTGAGGCATCTTATTGTCAGGATGATTATCGAGATGAAACTCCACAAAATCGCCTTCGCGGATACGGATAAACTTACCTGGGACCTTGCCGCCAAAGGTCCAAAACGTGTACTTTACCCCGTCGGCCAGACGGCCTTCCACTTCTTTGACTTCAAGATGCACGATGACCTTGGTCGCGTGTTTTCTGGTGATAGGAGGCGGCAGATTAGGCGCATCGGTAAGTACGGCGACTTCTTGCCCTTCAATCTT
>DIZU01000101.1:0-131 GCA_002429455.1 Methylotenera sp. UBA6020
GCTGTGGTGTTTGGCCATAAAGCCATGCAAGCGGTGATTGCCATGATCAACGAAATGGTGGCTGAAGTAGGTAAAGACGCTTGGGACTGGGCAGCACCCGTGCCTGATACTGCATTGATTGAAAAAATGGC
>DIZU01000101.1:404-3628 GCA_002429455.1 Methylotenera sp. UBA6020
AGAGTCAACGTCAACTGAAGAAGCCAATAAAATTAAAACAGAATTCTTTAATTTAGAAGCTAAAACAGTGCGTAGCCAAATTTTGAATGGCGAGCCACGTATTGATGGCCGTGATACGCGCACAGTACGCCCTATTACTGTCCGTACTGGCGTGTTGCCACGTACCCATGGTTCAGCCTTGTTTACGCGCGGTGAAACGCAGGCGTTGGTGGTTGCAACGCTTGGCACAGGTCGCGATGAGCAAGTGATTGATGCCTTGCAAGGTGAGTTTAAAGATCGCTTCATGCTGCATTACAATATGCCTCCGTACGCAACGGGTGAAACAGGCCGTGTGGGTACGCCAAAACGCCGTGAAATTGGCCATGGTCGCCTGGCAAAACGTGCATTATTAGCCACATTGCCTAGCGCTGAAGAGTTTGGCTATACCGTGCGTATCGTGTCTGAAATTACTGAGTCAAACGGTTCTAGCTCTATGGCGTCAGTATGTGGTGGTAGTCTGGCCATGATGGATGCTGGCGTGCCATTGAAAAACCACGTGGCTGGTATTGCCATGGGTTTGATTAAAGAAGGTAATCGCGTTGCGGTGTTGACTGATATTTTAGGTGATGAAGATCACTTGGGCGATATGGATTTTAAAGTTGCTGGTACAGAAGATGGTATCACTGCGCTGCAAATGGACATCAAGATTACCGGCATTACAGCTGAAATCATGCAAGTGGCATTAGCGCAAGCGAAAGAAGGCCGTGCGCATATTCTAGGTATCATGAAGCAAGCCATGAGCACTGCCAACACTGAAATGTCAGCATTTGCACCACGCATCATTACTATGAAAATCAATCCGGAAAAAATCCGTGATGTGATTGGTAAAGGCGGCGCGGTTATTCGTGCGCTGACAGAAGAAACTGGTACGACCATTGATATTGAAGATGACGGCACTGTGAAAATCGCATGTACCAGCAGTGAAGCCGGTGCTGAAGCACAACGCCGAATTGCCGAGATTACTGCCGAAGTCGAGGTTGGTCAAACTTACGAGGGAACCGTAATTAAATTGCTGGATTTTGGCGCAATTGTGTCATTAATCCCAGGTAAGGATGGCTTGTTGCACATTTCGCAAATTGCACATCAGCGCGTGAATGCGGTAGGTGACTTCTTGAAAGAAGGCGATGTTGTGAAGGTGAAAGTGGTAGAAGCTGATGAAAAAGGTCGCGTGCGTTTGAGCATGAAGGCTTTGATTGAGGCGCCTGCAGCAGAAGCTAAAGCTGGAACAGAAGCTGACGAGTAGTATTATGTTGTAGCAATTAAAAAGCCCGCACAAGCGGGCTTTTTAATTGGTTTGTCGTGAATGATTCACTTGCTTTCGGTTTCGACCGCAACTCACGCAGATTAATCTGTGCTGAAATTAAGCGTCAAATGTTATTTTGCAACCTGTTTTTCACGCATTTCATCAAGTGTTTTGCAATCAATACATAGCGTTGCCGTTGGGCGTGCTTCGAGACGTTTCAGGCCAATCTCAATACCGCAGCCCTCGCAATAGCCGTACTCATCATTATCGATGTTACGTAACGTTTCATCGATTTTTTTGATCAGCTTGCGTTCGCGGTCACGGTTACGCAATTCTAAGGTCATATCTGATTCTTGGCTGGCCCTATCATTGGGGTCTGCAAACATGGTGACTTCGTCTTGCATCGTGTGTACGGTGCGATCGAGTTCGTGACTTAGCTCGGCTTTCCAGTCATTCAAAATCTTACGAAAATGATTGAGTTGGTTTTTGCTCATGTACTCTTCATCAGGTTTTGCCTGATAAGGCGTAAATTGTTTAGTAATAACTGCTGCCATAATGGGGACCCAGATACTTAAAAAAAGAACTGCTTAAAAAAAGTAGCTTGTTATAAAATAAGCGCATGAGTGTACACTGAATAAAGCTTTGATGCAAAACTACAGAAAAAAAGAGCTAATTGCTTGAATTATTTGCAAGATTCGCTAATCTCTAATGCCAATAATGTATTTTCCATCAATGTCGCTACCGTCATTGGGCCCACGCCACCAGGAACGGGCGTAATCCAGCCGGCACGCGTTTTAGCTATATTAAAATCAACGTCGCCAGCAATACTGCCATCCTGCAGGCGGCTGATCCCAATGTCAATGACAATAGCGCCATGTTTGATCCATGCACCTTGTATTAGTCCTGGTTTACCTGCCGCTGCAACAATTAAATCTGCACCCTTTACAACTTTACTCAAATCCTTAGTGTGACGGTGGCAGCTAGTGACTGTGCAGCCTGCCAATAAAAGTTCTAGTGCCATCGGACGGCCTACATGGTTAGAAACGCCTACTACTACCGCATCTAAACCCATCAATTCAATATTCATGGCCTGTAGCATTTTAATTACACCAAATGGTGTGCAAGAACGCAACGTCGGTTGACGCACAGCCAACCTGCCGATGTTGTAAGGATGAAAGCCGTCCACGTCTTTGTTCGGATTGACGCGTTCCACTATATGTTCGTCATTAATATGGGCCGGCAATGGCAATTGCACAAGAATGCCGTCTATCGTGTTGTCCTGATTCAATTGTTCAATCAGTGCGATCAGCTCCGTTTCAGTCGTTGCAGCAGGTAAATCATAAACAGTTGAACAAATGCCGACTTTTTCACAGGCCAAACGTTTATTGCGTACATAAATGGATGAGGCTGGGTCTGCGCCCACCAGGATAACAGCCAGTCCAGGCGCGCGTTTATTGGCTTTAAGGCGATTGTTGATACGCAGTTTAATGGTGTTGAGAAGGTTTTCGGCAATGGCTTTGCCATCAATTATTTGTGCTGTCATTGCTTATTATTTATACATTATTAAAAATAAAGTAACATTTTATCATATTAGAATTGACCTACTGCTCGGTTTGCAGTATATTTCTGCCCTTCGGCGTGTAGCGTAGCCTGGTAGCGCGCCTGCTTTGGGAGCAGGATGTCGGGAGTTCGAATCTCTCCACGCCGACCAAATCTTTTAAGCTGTTGAAGTGACTTAGAAACATCTAGGGTAGCTTCAACAGCTTAAGGTAAAGTCAGCCCGAAAAGCTTTATATTGCTTAGTATAAGGCCTTGTAACCACAATCTGCCCGTAGCTCAACCGGATAGAGCACCAGCCTTCTAAGCTGGGGGTTACAGGTTCGATTCCTGTCGGGCAGGCCATGTAAGTTAAAGTCTCTATGGTGGCTGTAGCTCAGTTGGT
>DIZU01000153.1:0-2715 GCA_002429455.1 Methylotenera sp. UBA6020
TGAGCAATGCTGTCGTCAAGATTGAGTAACGTCGCGCTGGTGTTGCCATCCAATTGGATTGCGGCTGAGCCTACCTGTAGTTCGGCGCGCGCGCCAGCATCCACCCATAGGTGGTCACCTGTAATCAGTGGTCGGTTTCTTGTCGCCTGCACCCATGCATCGTCGCCAGCGGGAGAGAAACTGACAGCACCACTGGTGTAGCCTAGCCGCGCAACGCGCGCTGACGGATCGGCGCAAGCCGTCGCGGCCCATATGAACGCAACGATGCCAAGACATAACGCAACAACTCGGTTGCAACTATTATTCTTATACATGACCATACCTCAATTCTGTAAAAATTCCGATTGCAACTGCCTATGCCAATCTAGATTCAAACCGGTCATTGGTAACACCATTAGGCAGATCAGACAAAAGAATAGCGAGAGGTGGCATGGTGAACTGATTGGATTTCATGAACGGCCTCTTTCTCGGAGAAGTTTCAATTCTCACGCGCCCTTTCAAGATTGTCTGTTTGCTAGCGTACATAAGGCATGACTCACAGTTCATATTGAGGCATGCACTTGGTGTGTACCTATGTAAAGATCGGCATTCCCAAAGAATAGTTCCCGCTGTTGCAATGAACTGTACTATCGAACTAGGCGGCCTTCGGAGGAGAGTCTCCGGCTGTCGTTAGGAAGCTGTCCTGAAAATTGCTGCGGCGGGCTTCTCGATCCTGCGATAGAAAAGATCAGCCACGACCAGACTCACAGCCCAAGTAGCCAGCATGCCAATGCCCCCAGCTAAGGGGCTGGAGAACCCCAAACCGGCGAAAGCGGCATTCACCAGCAACAATATTGAAAAATGCACAAGAAAAAGGGCATAGGAAATCCTGCCAAGATAACGTAGCAGTGATAGCCCTGACTGTGCACTGCGCTTCAGATCTATCGTGAGAAATAGCGTAATTGTTACGGCGAGCGCAATCATGATACGCGCCCGAAAATCAATGATCAAGGCAACCACAGCCAGCGACACAATCAGCCAGAACCAAAACTTGCCTGACTTTTCGCGCATCCCTGCCATATAAGCCACAACACCCATGCCATAGGCGCCAAAGAAATACAGCGCCCAATCATCCAAGCCTGGATCACGATTGAACCATAATAGCGAAGCAGCAACCATCAGCGTGATGAGTGCTGAAATCAAGTTTCTGGAGTAAGCGGCCTTACCGCTTAGCCAGACGATGACGACCATGAGCATAAACAGTTGAAAATCGATGGCGATGAACCATACTCCAGCCAACAACGCATCAAAATCAAGCACGCCCTGTAGCAACAGCACATGGGCAAACAGCTGCGACCAAGTAGGTGCATCTGGAATGAAGTCATCGGCCATCCAGTGCCTAGCAGCCATAGCGCAAACAATAGAAAAGATCAGTGCCGCCAGAAAAGGCACGACTATCCGCAGATAGCGATTGAAGAGCGCCGTAGCCAAGGAACCGCTATTGCGCCCACTGGAAAATATAGCGCGTGCCGCAAGATAGCCACCGATCACAAAAAATACCTGAACGGCCATGCGCGCATAGTCATACAACCATGAGATCAGCCCGGGAGCTGCTTGCTGGACGGCGTCCGAAAGCGGGCCATAGGCTGCCAGATGGTGCAAGACGATAAGTTGCGAGGCGATAGCCTTAAAAGCGTCGATGACAGGAAAGCGAGTGGCATTGCTTTTAACAGACCTAGCATACAAGGCTTCCGACCTGGAAATATCGAGCTGGGTGGACGAACAGGTAGTCATATAGATTGGGTAGTCAAGCAACCTTAGAAATGATTAGAAACAATAAGAGCAAGCCATATACCACAAGATATGTGGCTTTCAGAGGATTTTTGGCGAAGTCAATCGAACAAGTCGACAGAAGCCAATAGAATAGTCATTCTATAAAATTTAGCTTTTAGGCTTAACCTCAAACCTATCCATTATTCAAAGTGAAGCTGCTATCTTTTTATTTGCAACAATAAACTAAATTCCGGCCGCAATGATAATGTATTTTTGCATAGGAAATAAATTACTTTCTTTAATTACATTGAAAGTGCCGCGTTAGTAGCGGAATAAACCTTATCGTAATCTTGCGACGAAACGAAAGTAAGTTTGTAGTGATGGGTTAGCCTTAAAGTTACCTAATTTGTTCGGTGCTGATTGTTGTTAACACTAAAAACTCTTTGATCAGGTAAACCGATCTCCAATACATGCGTTATTGTTGTGTTAGTTATATCAAAGGTAATAAAAGGTAATAATTATGAAAAAAAGTCACTTAGCATTATTGTCGTTACTCTTCGGTGCAATGGCATCAACCACTACATACGCGCACGATTCAATCGGTTTTAATTTGAATATTGGCAGACCAAGTTATTACGCACCACCAACTGTTTATTATTCACCGCCACCAGTTGTATATTATGAACCTAGACCAGTTTACCGCGAGTATTACGGTTCAACCGCCCAAGCATATTACACACCAAGGGGATATTATTATGACCATCGCAGGTGGGGCGGTCATCATAGACATCACGAACATGATGATGACGATGATTAATACTCCAGTTCTCAATGTTTCATGAAGCCAGAAAGCGTTATCGGTAAGATACTGAATTTAGCCTTATAAACTTCAATGGTGACAACCCTGTGTTTATTAAGATTAACCCTAGCCAACACTTATAGATTTGATTAAGTAAAATCATT
>DIZU01000153.1:2846-3165 GCA_002429455.1 Methylotenera sp. UBA6020
CATAGACATCACGAACATGATGACGATGATTAATATTGCGGTTCCCAATGTTTCATGAAGCCAGAGAGCGTTATCGGTAAGATACTGATTTAGCCTTATAAACTTCGATGGTGACAACCTTGTGTTGGCTAAGGTTAATCTTAGCCAACACTTAAGATTTGATTAAGTAAAATCATTAGGCTGTTTTAAGCGAAGCGCATAGTGCCACGCAGAAACAACTGGGTATGATGAGAATCATACAAAGACAACAATGTTGATGTAATTAAACCAAAGGAGAAATATTATGTGGACTAAACCAGCAGCTACAGAAATGCGTTTT
>DIZU01000199.1:0-7255 GCA_002429455.1 Methylotenera sp. UBA6020
GATGCGCCAATAATCGCTGGAATGTCAGAATCAATTTCCGGGTCTGACGACATGACTGTCGCCACCACTTGCACTTCGTTGTAAAACGCTTCAGGAAATAGCGGGCGTAATGGACGATCGATTAAACGTGATGTCAGTGTTTCTTTTTCTGAAGGACGACCTTCGCGCTTGAAAAAACCACCTGGAATTTTACCGGCAGCATAGGTTTTTTCCATGTAATCTACAGTCAACGGGAAAAAATCCTGACCCGCTTTAACTTCAGTTTTACCGACTACCGTCACCAAAACTACAGTGTCGCCATAACTCACCAGCACTGCGCCATCGGCTTGACGGGCTATTTCACCTGTTTCAATGGTGAGCTCATGCGCACCATATTGAATACTTTTTTTCACTTTATTAAACATTTTTTATCCTTTTCTCTTTTAATTTTCGTTATTCACAACCCAATAACGAACGCACAATATTGATTAATCTCAATAACAGCCATCGGTCACCAAGGCTTAAAAGTTAAGCAACCAGTACAACAGTTTATTAATTCGATAAATCATTTACAACAAAAAAGCCGAGGCACTGCTTATACAGTGCGGTCGGCTTTTCATTTCACACACAAAACAAAAGGTTAAAGAACGAATTGTTTTGTGCACATGTGATTGGCAGTCAATTACTTACGTAGACCTAGACGTGCGATCAATGCTTGATAACGCTCAACGTTTTCACGTTTAAGGTAATCCAGCAATTTACGACGTTGGCTAACCATTGCCAATAAACCACGACGTGAGTGGTGGTCTTTTTTATTGCTTTTAAAGTGGTCTGTTAAGTAGCTGATACGGCTAGTTAAAAGCGCAACTTGCACTTCTGGACTACCAGTATCATTTGCACTTTGTTGATATTCGCCAACGATTTTGGCGCGTTCCGCTGCAGTTGTTGCCATAACTTAATCCTAACTTGTAGATGTTTTGCGTCAATGCAAAAGCAGCCCATAATCTTAGCCGCGAATGCATTCATTTGCATGAACCGCCGCATTGTAAATATAAAGCAATGATTTATCAATCTTTTTTTATATTAATTAGCAGAGTCTTTGCCTACAATTAAACGCTTAGGTGTAATTTTTCCATCACTTTGCTGTTCGCCTAAACCTAAAAAATCTTGTTGTTCATTATAAAGTCGTAACAATCCTTGCGGGATCTTCCCGCTCTGCCATACGGCCTGGCCTTGCTGCAAATAAAAAGTGCTATCGGCATCTAGTACCAGCGCGGGCAAATGCTGTACGGCACTATCTACCGGCATTAACAATAATATACGCTGCTCTGCTGACATTGCCTCAAACTTCTCCAAGGTAATCGCTTGCGCTATTTGATAATTAGCCGTGACGGTTCTACGCAAAGCTATTAAATGGGCACCACAGCCAAGCAGATTGCCAATATCCTCAGCTAGGGTTCGAATATAGGTACCTTTGCTGCACGTGACGGTAATAATTGCTACGTCGTGCGTAAAACTATTGGGAGTAATGCTATGTATTGTAATGACACGCGGCTTACGTTCGATTTCAACACCCTCACGAGCGTACTCATAAAGCGCTTTACCTTCATGCTTTAAAGCAGAATACATAGGGGGTATTTGGCTAATTTCACCAACAAACTGCTGACAAACCTGCTCAAACTGCATCTGGCTAACACGCACAGGACGTGTGGCTAAAACTTCACCTTCAGCGTCTCCTGTACTGGTTGTGATGCCTAATTTTAGAGTTGCAACATAGGTCTTATCTGCATCCGTTAAATAGTGTGCAAATTTAGTTGCTTCACCAAAACAAAGCGGTAGCAAGCCAGTGGCTAGTGGATCTAGTGTGCCGGTATGTCCTGCTTTTGCTGCCTTAAATAGTAGCTTTGCTGTTTGCAGCGCCTGATTAGATGAGTAGCCATGCGGCTTATCTAACAATAGCACGCCATTGATGTTTTTTTTGGGTCTTCTGTACTGCAATGGTCTGGGTATTTACGACTGAATATTTATGATTTGTCTGGTTTTGAAGCTAGTGCTTTATCAATCAATTTTGACATCATCATGCCATTATCAATCGATGCGTCATAGACGAAATGCAGCTGTGGTACGGTACGAAGCAACATGCGCTTAGCCAGTTGCGTGCGTAAATAGCCAGCAGACTTCTCCAGCCCTTGTTGCAGGCTATCGCTGGCCTTACTGGCACTGTAAAAAATCTTGGCATGCGCCATATCGCCGGTAACCTCAACAGCGGTAATGGTCACCATGCTAACGCGTGGATCTTTAACTTCAAATTGCAGCAAGTCAGCTAATTCGCGCTGCATTTGCTCGGCAACACGGTGACTACGGGAGAATTCTTTAGCCATTAGAGGACTCCTAAAGTGTTCTCGCCACTTCAACAACTTCGTAAACTTCTAAAATATCACCCACTTCAATGTCGTTAAAGTTTTTAAGTGACAATCCGCATTCAAAGCTGTTTTTCACTTCTTTTACATCATCTTTGAAGCGTTTGAGTGAATCCAACTCGCCTGTATGAACGATCACATGATTACGCAACACACGTACTTTCGAGTTGCGTTTAATCATACCGTCTTGCACATAACAACCGGCCACTGCACCTATTTTAGAAATACGGAACACTTCACGAATCTCTACGGTACCGATCATGCTTTCTTTTTGTTCTGGCGGCAACATACCACCTAGTGCGGCTTTGATTTCATCCACGGCTTCATAAATAATATTGTAGTAACGCACATCAACGCCTAGCGTATCAATCAGCTTACGTGCGCCTGAATCCGCGCGCACATTAAAGCCGATTAACACCGCTTTAGAGGCGGCACTGAGGTTCACGTCTGACTCACTAATCGCCCCAACGCCCGTGTGAATAATATGCACTTTGACTTCGCTGGTAGATAATTTTTGCAAGCTGGTAGCTAAAGCTTCGTAAGAACCTTGTACATCAGATTTAATAATCAGGTTCAGTGTTTGCACTACGCCTTCACCCATTTGATCGAACATATTTTCGAGTTTAGCGGCTTGCTGTTTGGCCAATTTCACATCACGGAATTTACCTTGGCGGAAGTTTGCAATTTCACGGGCTTTACGCTCGTCATTCAACACAATCATTTCTTCGCCCGCATTTGGTACATCGGACAAACCTTGAATTTCTACTGGCATTGACGGGCCAGCTTCTTTAATATCGTTGCCCGATTCATCTAGCATGGCACGCACTTTACCAAAAGTGGAGCCGACTAAAATCATATCGCCACGTTTGAGCGTGCCTGACTGCACTAAAATAGTTGTGACCGGACCACGGCCTTTATCTAAGCGCGCTTCTACTACCAGGCCTTTTGCCGGAGTGTTTTTAGGGGCTTTCAGTTCCAATAGCTCAGCTTGTAAAAGTACCGCCTCTAATAACTCGTCAATACCTTGACCGGTTTTAGCCGACACTTCTCTAAACATCACTTCGCCGCCGAAATCTTCTGGCACCACTTCTTGTGCCACCAACTCCAGTTTTACTCGCTCAGGCTGTGCACCAGGTTTATCCACTTTGTTGATAGCTACGACCAAGGGCACGCCAGCCGCTTTAGCATGGTGAATCGCCTCTATGGTTTGTGGCATCACACCATCGTCTGCCGATACAACCAGAATCACCACATCGGTGGCTTTTGCACCGCGTGCACGCATTGCAGTAAAGGCTTCATGGCCCGGTGTATCCAAGAAAGTCACCATACCGCGCGGCGTTTCTACATGGTATGCGCCAATATGTTGCGTAATGCCACCAGCCTCGCCTGAAGCCACACGGCTACGACGAATGTAATCGAGCAATGAGGTTTTACCATGGTCAACGTGACCCATGACGGTCACTACTGGCGGACGAGTTTCCAGCACCGCTTCCGCATGTTCATCTTCTTCTATGAATGTATCTGGATCATTAGGTGCGGCCGCAGCGGCTTTATGTCCCATTTCTTCGACAATAATAATGGCTGTTTCCTGGTCTAGCACTTGGTTAATGGTTACCATCATGCCCATACCCATGAGCGTTTTGATCACTTCACCAGACTTCACTGACATTTTATGGGCTAACTCAGCCACAGTAATCGTTTCTGGCACCA
This sequence comes from Methylotenera sp. UBA6020, assembly GCA_002429455.1. Classification (GTDB taxonomy): domain Bacteria; phylum Pseudomonadota; class Gammaproteobacteria; order Burkholderiales; family Methylophilaceae; genus Methylotenera. The sequence goes on from DIZU01000199.1 coordinate 4,110, forward strand.
AGACTTCGTAAACAATGGCTTCGGTTGGTACAGTAAACGCATGTTGTTGATCATCATCTGATTGATGTGATCTATTTTTACCTTTAGGTGCACGCCAGCCAGCTTTACCGCCTGCAACGTCACCACGTGTTTTCAAGCCACGTTTTTTGTTCTCAGCGTCAGTCCACTCTTTATTATTACCTTTACCTTTTTTCGCATCTTTTACCGCAGGTTTTGCAGCACCCTCTTTAACTACCGGCTTGTGCAAGGTACCTTCAGACAGTTTGGTAGCTTTAACTTTTGCCGCTTCTGCATCTGCCAGCTTTTTGGCTTCATCATCCAAACGACGCTGTATTAGTTCTTGTTTTTTACGTAAGTCATCGGCTTGCATAGCGGCTAGTGTTGCATGACGTTTAGCCTCATGCTCACGCAAGGCAATCTCATCTGCACCCAACAAATCTTTGCGGCTAATGGTTTGCTTGACAATCACCGGCTCAACTACGACAGCCGGCTCTACGATTGCAGGCTCAACCGCCACTGGTTCGGCAATGACAACGGGCGCAGACACTGGCGCTTCTGGCTCAGGCGCCACTTCGATGGGTTCAGCTACAACTGGTACTGCCGGGGCTTCTTGCACTTCCGGCGACGCAACAACTGCAGCCTCAACTGGCATCGCAACTTGCGCATCTGGCACGTCGAGAACTTCCGCAGCCGATACTGGCTCGGCTACTTCTTGCTCGCTTAAATCTGCATCTTCACGTTGCTCTATGACACGTTTTTTACGCACCTCGACTTGAATGGTGCGCGCCTTGCCGGTGTTGTCCGTTTTTTTAATTTCGGTGCTAGATTTGCGCGTCAACGTAATTTTATTCTTAGGGGCAAGCGTGCCGTGCTCTTTACGCAAATGCTCCAGCAGTGCAGTTTTATCATTTTCGCTCAGTTGATCTTCAGCGTTTGATTTATGCACGCCAGCACTCTTTAGCTGCTCTAATAACAATGCTGTTGGCAGCTTTAGTTCGCCAGCAAATTGTTCTACGGTTGTTTGTGCCATCTTGTTGCTCCAGTGTTCTTTTCCTAAGCTTTATTGCCTAGCGTTACTGCTTTTTAATACTTTTAATGCGCCAATTTATGGTTAAGACCAAATTTTTGCAAGTCCATTTTTTGACTGCATACTAAAAATTCGATTTATTTAAACCAAGGTGCGCGTGCGGTCATAATCAAGGTTTTTGCACGCTCGGCATCCATGTTGGTGATTTCCACCAACTCATCGACGGCCAACTCAGCTAAATCATCCATAGTAGGCACACCTTTAGAAGCTAACAAATGCGCAGTTGCCTCATCCATGCCTTCCATCGTTAACAAATCTTCAGCGGCTTCTTCTACTTTTTCTTCCTTAGCAATCGCCTCTGTCAATAAAGCTGCGCGAGCGCGTTTGCGTAACTCTTCGATGGTATCTTCATCAAACGCATCAATTTCATTCATTTCGGCTAACGGCACATAGGCAATCTCTTCTAAGGTACTAAAGCCTTCTTGTACAAGAATCTCCGCCACTTCTGCATCCACGTCCAGCTTTTCCATAAACAGCTGGCTTACACCGGCATACTCTTCCTGGTTTTTCTGTGCCGCTTGATCTACGGTTAGAATATTCAGCGTCCAGCCAGTCAACTCTGAAGCCAAGCGCACATTTTGACCATTACGGCCAATTGCCAGTGCCAACTGCTCTTCATCCACCACTACGTCCATGCTGTGCGCGTCTTCATCGACAACAATACTGGAAACTTCTGCCGGTGACATTGCATTAATCACAAATTGCGCGGGCTCCATGCTCCACAACACAATATCAACGCGCTCACCAGCCAACTCACCGGTCACGGCCTGCACACGTGAACCACGCATACCTACGCAGGTACCCACAGGGTCTATACGCTGGTCATTACTTTTAACGGCAATTTTTGAGCGCAGGCCAGGGTCACGCGCTGCGGCACGAATCTCTAACAAACCCTCTTCAATTTCCGGCACTTCTAATTCAAATAAACGCACCAAGAAATCAGGTGTAATTCTTGATAGAATCAACTGCGGACCACGACCGCCACGCTCAATACGTGAAAGGAAAGCACGCACACGGTCACCCACTCGCAAATTTTCTTTAGGAATCATTTGCTCACGTGGCAATAAAGACTCAATACGGCCCACTTCAATAATGGCGTTGCCTTTTTCCATGCGCTTGATCACGCCTGTAACTAATTTTTCATCGCGCGCCAAAAAGTCTTCCAGGATCTGCTCGCGCTCAGCTTCACGCACTTTTTGCAGAATCACTTGTTTAGCAGCTTGCGCGCCAATGCGGCCGAACTCGATACTTTCTAGTGGCTCTTCGTAATAATCGCCAGTATTCAAGCCTTTTGAGCGCTCATCTTCGTCATCAATTTGATAAGCTGAATTTTCCAACAAATCATATTCCACATATTGCCAGCGTCTAAATGTTGCATACTCACCAGTTTCGCGATCAATCGCCACGCGGACGTCGGCATCGTCATGATGTTTTTTCTTGGTGGCTGAAGCCAATGCAAGCTCTAGCGCGGTAAAGATCACCTCTTTAGTCACGTTTTTTTCATGCGCTAAGGCATCTACCAATAATAAAATTTCACGACTCATCATCTATCTCCGACTATAAATTGCAGGTTAACTGCTTTAATACATTAAATTCCTATATTTTAGGACGCGTGCATTTAGAACACCGGGTTCAAGCGCGACTTATCAATATTGGTCAACGCTATTTTGTACGTAACACCTTCACATTCCAGCAACAGATGGCCGTCTTCTAACCCACGTAAAAACCCTAAAAAATTCTTTTTTGTCACTTTGTCTTCTTTTCCAGCCGCTTTAGCACTAGCAACCAACTCAATCATGGGCACACGCAGCTTAACTGTAGCGCGCTCGCCGATGAACCGAATAAAATCCGTTTCTTTTTTCAGGACACGATCCATGCCAGGAGACGAAACCTCCAAACGGTCGTAGTCAATATCATTCTCCACAGCCAATAAGTTACCAAGCTGATTACTTACCAAAGTACAGTCATCAATATTGACGCTATCTTTAATGTCTACCGGGTTTTGCTTATCAATAAACACGCGCAATACTTTCTGTCTCTTATACACATCTGATGCTGC
>DIZU01000199.1:7533-7692 GCA_002429455.1 Methylotenera sp. UBA6020
TAAGTTGCAGAAACAAAAAATGGGCACAAAGCCCATCGAAAAATTCTCCCACATTATACCAATCAATTCAATGAATTGGAATCAGAACTAGCAAATAGCCAAGCCATCAACAGCATTTAGTCTTGATACATACGCTTAATATTCTTTTTAATTATAACT
>DIZU01000199.1:7892-10809 GCA_002429455.1 Methylotenera sp. UBA6020
TTTTAATTATAACAATATAAAAACAAATTATTTTTACTTATTAAAAAGGCTGTTTATAGTGCATGCATTCGCTTTTACCCACATTGATTTGAGGTTTAACTATGTCACTTGTACAAAATTCTATTCAGAGTTCATTAAAAACCAGTCGTGACGTTTCACAAGAGATTTTACGTGCGGTTGGAAGAACTTAAGCAGGGTTCTGGTTTTGGCTCGGTTGAAATCGTGCTTCACGAAGGCCGCGTGACGCAAATTGAAAAACGGGAAAAGCTTAGGTTTACCCATGACATTACGAAAACAACGCTCACTGCACAAGCAACGGTTAAATAAAGAAACTTAAAAAATATTAGCTGACCAGTTAGCTGGAAGCTTGAAATCAGGAGCTTAAAAATGCAATTGAAATTTACAAAATTCGCCACGGTACTTATTGCCAGCGGTATTATTTCGCTACCACTCACAGCATTGGCTAACGACAGCGCTGAGCTTGAAGAGCTTCGTGCCTTAGTGCAATCGCTCGACCAACAGGTAAAAGTATTAGCACGTAAAGGCGAAGTGGCTGAGGAGAATACCTCCGCGGCCAAGAATACAACGCCTGTAGTAAAAGCCAGCGAAAACGGCTTTGGAATTGAGTCAGCTGATGGCAAAAACTCCATAAAACTTGGCGGTTTAATACAATACGATTATCGCGGCTTCAACCAAGACGCCAATGATGTGCGTAATCGCAGCGACGCTCGCGCCGGCAGCCTTGACGCAGTCACCGGATTTCACGATGCGAATGACACTTGGCTTGCACGTCGATTACGCCCGAACATCCAGGGTACTTTGTTTGGCAAGTATGACTATCGCTTTCAAGAAGAATTTGCTGGTGGCAGCGCATCTGTTGTAGACGCCTATATTGATGGTCGCTTCGACCCTGCGTTTAAGGTGCGTGTTGGTAAATACATGCCGTTCGTAGGCCTTGAACTGTTGCAAAGCGGTGATGATATCAAGTTTATTGAAAGAAGCTACGTTTCTAACAACATATTACCGAACAGAGACCAAGGTATTGCTGTTTATGGCGATGTACTCAATAACAAATTGAACTACGCATTTGGTTACAACAATGGCGTTGTCGATGGCGGTAATGCCAGCACTACCTCAGAATTTGATAGCAAGAAAGAAGTCACTGCCAGATTATTTGCCACGCCGTTCAAAGACGATGTAAACGCACTCAGCGGCTTTGGATTTGGTATCGCAGCCACTTACACTGACGCAACTGCTGAAAAAAATCTTAACTTTACAGATACCACTGCCGCAGATGGTACGCGTAACGGTCTACCGAGTTACGTGACAAACGGACAACAAACATTTTTTAGATACAGTCCCGCAACCGTTGCTGATGGCAAGCGTTTACGCGTTGCGCCACAAGCTTACTACTACAACGGTCCGTTTGGCCTGCTGGCTGAATACGCCAGGGTTTCACAAGATGTAAGCTTGGCAAGTGGCGGCTCGCCTGCTGCTGGCGCTGGATCATCCGGTACCGGTGCCGCATCCACTGCCCAGTCCACGATATTAGCCGGATCCAACAAGACGCTGAATAATGATGCTTGGCAGATTGCAGCAACCTATTTGCTCACAGGAGAAGATTCGTCTTTCAAAAGCATTAAACCAAAAAATGACTTTGACCTTGATAAAGGTGGCTGGGGTGCCTGGGAATTAGCACTGCGTTACAGTGAGCTGAGTGTTGATAGCGATACGTTCAAAAACTCCAATGGAACACTTGCATCCCAAACCAGTGCCGATGCTATAGCTAAATTAGCGGATTCATTTGCTGACCCGACACTGAGTGCGAGAAAAGCTAAAACCTGGACGGCCGGTATCAACTGGTACCTCAACTCAAACGCCAAAATTGTATTGAATTATGAGCAAACTTCATTTGATGGTGGCGCGGCAACGGGTAAAGCATTCAAAGCGGATGGATCAAGCAACAACTATAACGCCGCCACTAACCGCGTGAAAGATCGTGAAGATGAGCGTGCGCTGTTTGCCCGTTTCCAAGCTGCCTTCTAGTTTACAAGTCGAAGACTAAATTTAATTTACTAGCTATATATTTAAAGGATACAACATGAAAAAATCACTTTTAGCCAATAGCCTTGCTAACAGCAACTGTTAGCTTTGCGGCACCTATTCACAGCATCGGCTAAAGACGTTACTTTACTCAATGTTTCATACAACCCGACGCGTGAACTTTATGCAGATTACAACGCGGCTTTCGCTAAATATTGGCAAGATAAAACCGGCGATAAAGTCACTGTTAAATCTTCACATGGTGGTTCAGGCAAACAGGCCCGTGCCTTTATTGATGGTTTAGATGCTGATTTAGCGACACTGGCACTGGCCTATGATATTGATCAATTATCAGAAAAAGGCAAACTGATTCCTAAAGATTGGCAAAAACGTCTGCCTAATAACAGTACGCCTATACCTCGACCATTGTTTTTCCAGTGCGCAAAGGCAATCCAAAGCATCTTAAAACTTGGGATGATCTAATAAAACCTGGTATTGATATTGTGCCAGCTAATTCAAAAACCTCTGGCGGTGCACGCTGGACTTATCTTGCGGCTTATGAACAGGCACTTAAAGCCATGGATGGCAATGATGCAAAAGCAAAAGAATACATTACCAAATTTTACAAAAATGTTTCTGTATTAGATTCTGGTGCGCGTGGCGCTACGACCACATTTATAGAACGTGGCACCGAAAAAGTCGCAGAGGCTTATCTCAATTATCTGTATAGCGATGAAGGTCAAGAAATCACTGCAAAGAACTTTTATCGCCCTCGCAATGCAGCCATTCTTAAAAAGCATGAAAGCCAATATGCCAAGGTCGATCTATTTACGATTGATGACGTTTTTGGTGGTTGGCCACCGGCCTGCTGTAG
>DIZU01000118.1 GCA_002429455.1 Methylotenera sp. UBA6020
CTGCGGAACTCGGGCTAAAGCCCTCAGACAGTCTTCGCTGAAATCCCCCAGTTTTTTGAAGCTGCACAGGAAACAAGCGGTAGGGGATGGGGAGGCCATCTTAAGTGTCACTGTTGATTATTGATGTAATTAATCTTTCAAACTCCGTCATTCTGAGCGTAGCGAAGAATCCAGATTTAGCTTACTTTAAGAATGAAAACCGTGGATTCTTCGCTACGCTCAGAATGACGATGTTGTTACGTTTAACTGCTAAAATATTTAAGAGACAGATCCTAAACCCATCTTAAAAAACCTACCCAATCTACCTGGCGTGTATCGCATGAGTAACGACATAGATGAAGTCATTTATGTGGGTAAAGCCAAGGATCTTAAAAAGCGCGTTTCATCGTACTTTAATAAAAACTTAGCCAGTCCGCGCACACGCATGATGGTAAGTCATATTGTCAAAATAGAAACTACTGTTACCCGTACCGAGGCAGAAGCATTGCTGTTGGAAAACAATCTGATTAAAGGGTTGATGCCGCGTTATAACGTATTGTTTCGTGACGATAAATCCTACCCTTACATCACGTTAACAGGCGATGAGTTTCCTCGATTAGCGTTTCATCGTGGTACGCAACGCCAAGGCAATAAGGCTAAAAGTCACAATCAATATTTTGGCCCTTTCCCAAATTCAGTTGCGGTGCGCGAGAGTATTCAGCTGTTGCAAAAGGTATTTAAGCTGCGTACTTGCGAAAACACCGTGTTCGCTAATCGCAGTCGCCCGTGCTTGCAGCATCAAATCGAGCGTTGCACGGCGCCATGCGTAGGGTTCATCTCTGAGACCGACTATCAGAATGATGTGCATCAAGCGGCGATGTTTTTGCAGGGAAAAACTAATGAAGTGTTAGATGCCCTTGGCGAGCAAATGAATGTGGCTGCTGCCAAGCAGGAATATGAGGTGGCGGTAGTCTTTCGTAATCGCATGCAAGCGTTGCGCCAAGTACAGGCTAAACAGTTTGTGAGTGATTTTAATGTTTCGGATGCGGATGTGATTGCTTGTGCTGAGTTACAAGGTCAGCATTGCATCAATTTGGTCATGATCCGCGGCGGACGCCATTTGGGTGATAGAAGTTATATGCCTAAAAATACCGATGGTGAAACCTTGGAAAACAGCATGGAAGCCTTTGTAGCACAACATTATGTAGCGCAGAATACGCCGCCTTTAATTGTGACGGATATTAAAATTGAAACCGCGGTTCTTGAAGAGGTGTTGAGCGAGCAAGCCGGGCGTAAGGTGAAAATCAACACCAATCCGATTGGCGATAAACGTGTATGGCTGAAAATGGCGCAAACCAATGCTGAGCTTGCATTGGGTCAGCGTGCGGCTACTTCCGCCAATCAAGCGGCTAAGTTAGTCGCCTTGCGTGAGGCGCTGAACTTGCCTGACAGCACGGAACGCATTGAGTGCTTTGATATTAGCCACACCATGGGCGAGGCGACCGTGGGCAGTTGCGTGGTATTTGACCGTGGTGATATGCAAAACAGCGAGTATCGCCGTTACAACATCACCGGCATTACCCCTGGCGATGACTACGCCGCTATGAGAGACGTGTTAACACGCCGCTATAAGAAAGTGGCGGCAGGCGAGGGTGTGCGACCCGACCTGATATTTATTGATGGCGGTAAAGGCCAGCTAGGCATTGCGATTGAGGTCATGGCGGAAGTTGGCTTGGACGATATTTTGCTAGTCGGCATTGCCAAAGGTGAAGAACGGCGACCGGGCTTGGAAACTATGATTTTTTCTGATACCGGCGAGATGCTCAATCTGGAAAAAGACAATAAAGGTTTGCACCTGTTGCAGCAAATACGCGATGAAGCGCATCGCTTTGCGATCACCGGGCACAGAGCCAAGCGGGCTAAAGCGCGGATGCATTCAAGCTTGGAGGACATTGAGGGTATTGGCGCTAAACGTCGTAAAGCGCTATTGACGCGCTTTGGTGGCTTAGACGGCGTTAAAAGTGCTAGTATTGACGAAATTGCCAATGTTGAAGGCATTAGCCAAAGTTTGGCCGAAAAAATTTACGGAGAGTTTCATTAAATGACCTGCAATATTCCTACCATGTTGACATGGTTGCGTATTTTGTTGATTCCAGTATTTGTGGGCGTTTTCTACCTGCCAGCAGATCTGAGGAGTTTGGCTAGCTTTCCTGCACATTGGGTGAATGTCACAGCAACCGTTATTTTTGCAATTGCCGCCTTTACCGACTGGTTAGATGGTTACCTGGCGCGCAAGCTCAATCAAACCTCGGCGTTTGGGGCGTTTTTAGATCCTGTAGCCGACAAACTCATGGTGGCTGCAGCACTTATCGTACTGGTGGAGTTTGAACGCGTAGGGGCGATTATTGCGTTGATTATTATTGGTCGTGAAATTGCAATCAGTGCCTTGCGCGAATGGATGGCGGGCGAAGGGCACAGTAGTAGCGTAGGCGTAGCCATGATAGGAAAAATAAAAACAGCAGTACAAATGATTGCGATATTGTTTTTGTTGTATTGGGATAGCTTTAGTTTTGCCAACATGGGCATAGTTCACACAAAAGTTATTGGACAGATACTTATCGCGATAGCCGCATTTTTAACACTGCTATCAATGGCTTATTATCTGAAGGCAGCTTTGCCCAAAATTAAAGCTAAGTAAAAGGTAAATAAATACGTAACAAGAGTGTCATTTAGCCTTGACAGTATCGTGAAAATCGCTAAAATGGCGCCTGTCTTAACGCGGGAATAGCTCAGCTGGTAGAGCGCAACCTTGCCAAGGTTGAGGTCGCGAGTTCGAGTCTCGTTTCCCGCTCCATGAATTTAGTAAAATGGCTCAGTTCAAATAATATAACACGGCGAATGCATACATGCTTTCGCCGTTTTAGTTTCAGCTAGCATGTTTAGCCATTGTTAAATATTAAATGGCGCGATAGCAAAGCGGTTATGCCGCGGCCTGCAAAGCCGTTTAGACCAGTTCGACTCTGGTTCGCGCCTCCATATAAAAAATGACTTAGCCGATAACGCTAAGTCATTTTTTTGTTTACATGCCGAATATAATTTTCCAGAATTACTAATGACTTTTGTTTAAACTATTCTGAGACCTATATCTAGCATTGATGTTGGCAGTATTGGCCCGCTGGGATTGGCTAGTATTAAATGGGTGTGGCATCTATTTCTGTAACTTGCACCATTTATGACTGTCGTATCATAATCGAGCCGTTGTCTACTATTTGCTTAGCTAGTTCGGGAAGGGAAGCCTGACTATGAATATCCTATCTTCTATCAAAGGCATTTTGTTCGATCTGGATGGCGTACTTTACGTTGGGCCGCATGCCATCGAAGGTGCGGTTGAAACGGTAGGTAAGCTTCGAGCCAGCGGCATACCATGCCGTTTTGTCACGAATACCAGCACGTTATCTTTGATATCGTTGCAACAAAAAATCAATGCATTAGGTTTCTCGATTCCCGCTGATGAAATCATCAGTGCGCCGCAGGCCACTTT
>DIZU01000161.1:0-3751 GCA_002429455.1 Methylotenera sp. UBA6020
GATTAAAGTTGGGCGGGCTAGCGATTATTCCAAGACTGGGCTCTGTGTTTTCTACTACCAAAATCAATTGATTTAAAAATCAGTAAGCCGATTATCATAAAAGCAGCTTTGGAGCTGCTTTCAGCCTTCTCTGCCAAAAGTTCACAAAGCAGTGAGGCTGCTACAATAAATATTCACCGCGTCACCATCGATGATATGCAGTTTGATTGGACTGATGCGAAGATTCCTATTATTAATGTAAAGGTCAGCCTTACAGATACTAATAAACTAGAATCAGCGGCAATAGAAACTATCGATGGCAAACTAAGAGCGGATGTGACGCCCAGTGGTGAGGGGTATTTGATTCTGGTGAATGCAGAAAAATGGATATTGCCAGTAGGGTTGCCTGTATTGATTGATAGCGCCAAGCTAGAAATGCACCTGAAGGACAACCGATTAGAGGTTCCCAAAATTAATGTTGCGCTATATAACGGCCAACTCACGGGTAACACGATATTGTCCTGGGATAAGAATTGGCGGCTGAGCGGTCAGATTCAAGTGGAAAATTTATCGGTTAAAGAGCCCACGAGTTTAGTAAGTAAGTCGACTTACTTGAGCGGAAATCTATTTGGCAATGGCGGTTTTTCTGCCAATGCCAAAGATGCGAGTCAGCTATTTGATAATATACGTGCAGATTTTCGCTTCAGGGTGAATAAGGGGGTGTTGCATGGGGTCGATTTAGTGAAGGCCGCGAGTTTATTAATCAAGCAAGGGCTACGCGGTGGCGAGACTGAGTTTGATGAGTTTTCTGGATTGTTGAATGTTACAGGTAATATGGGGAAGCAATATCATTTGACTGAACTGAAAATCAGCTCTGGCATATTAGCCGCAACTGGACAAGTCACAGTGAGCACAAACAAAGAGTTAGATGGGGTGTGGAGGTTGCAGTAAAGCGTAGCGTGAGCATGGTTGCAATGCCGCTTGTAGTGTCTGGAACATTGAGCAACCCGGTGGTATTGCCTTCAAAGGCTGCAATGTTTGGCCCGGGAGTTGGTACAAGTTTAGGTATTAAAGCTGGCGGCGCAATTGATAAAATTAAAGGCTTATTTAGTGGTAAGTAGTTGCTACACACCTTGCGCGATTTTTTTGATATAAATAACTTACCATTTCGTCATTCTGAGTGAAACGAAGAATCCATCGCTTTATTATTAAGCAACATTGCTTCTGGATTCTTCGTTTCACTCAGAATGACGGAAGTTTGATATTTTTCACTAAACCAGTTTCTGAAATTATTGAAACGGCTTATTTAAGTGCGCGTTCAATCCGGTCTAGTGCGTTACGCAGATTATCCATTGATGTTGCAAATGAGATACGGAAGTAACCTTCAGCACCGAAGGCAGAACCTGGGACGACGGCAACATCGAACTCTTCGAGTAAATACTCGGCCAAGGCCATGTCAGTAGCTGCTTTAATTTTGCCAGCTTTATGTAAGCTGGCAATCGCGTCACGTGCGTCAGGGAATGCATAAAATGCACCGCCGGCCATTAAGCAGCTTAACCCAGGCATCGTATTAAAGCGGGCGACTACATATTCATGGCGCTCCTTAAATGCGGTAACCATGGGTTTAATGCAATCTTGCGAACCTTCAAGCGCGGCTTGCGCTGCTACTTGCGAAATAGAAGTTGCGTTGCTGGTAGATTGCGATTGTAAAATTTCCATGGCTTTAATGATGTAAGCAGGGCCTGCGGCATAGCCGATACGCCAGCCGGTCATTGAATAAGCTTTAGAAACACCATTTAACACAATACAACGGTCTTTAAGTGCTGGAGTTGCGTTGAGTATGTTGTAGAACTTGTTGCCAGTTAAGTTGACATGTTCATACATGTCATCAGTGGCAACCAATACATGAGGATGTTTAAGTAACACCTCTCCTAAGGCTTGCAATTCGCTTAAACTATATACCGTGCCAGTAGGGTTGGACGGTGAATTAATCATAAATAGTTTAGTTTTTGGCGTGAGGGCCGCTTCTAATTGCTCTGGTGTGAGTTTGAAGCCTTGCTCAATGCCACATTCAACAATCACCGGGGTCGCTTCAGCAACCAGCGCGATGTCAGCGTACGATACCCAATAAGGCGCCGGGATGATGACTTCGTCGCCTTTATTAAGCACGGCTAAACATAAGTTAAATATGGTTTGTTTGCCACCCACACCCACAATTACTTCATTGAGCGCATAATCGAAGCCATTCTCGTATTTAAATTTATTAACAATAGCTTTTTTAAGGCCTGGAATACCGGCCACAGGTGTGTATTTGGTGAAGCCATTATCAATCGCTTGTTTTGCAGCGTCTTTAATATGTTGTGGTGTATCAAAATCTGGCTCGCCTGCGGCTAAGCCTATAATGTCGCGGCCTTCGGACTTATATTTACCAGCTTTTGCCGTAATGGCAAGGGTAGGGGATTCTTTAATTGCTTGAACACGCAGAGATAATACTGACGACGGATGGAGTGTTTGCGCCTGACGTTCTGTTTGTGATGATGCCAAAATATGCTTCCTTAAAACAATTTTTATGCAAATGATTGAATAGCGGCCATTTTACGCACAAAAATCATCGTTAGGAATAATTCAGCGTGCTATGTATTAATTTTCTAATAAATTTGAGTGTCGCTAAACCGTAAGAAAATAGGACGTACTTCTAAGCTTTATTCTAGGCCTCTTATAGAACAAATGTGTTTAATCTAGCATTCTCCGTCGCAACCCAGCATGTGACTGTACTCTTCAGCTAATTCTTTATCGATGTTGGCAATCGCTAAATTAACGTTATGCATACCGACTTTATCGCCGGTAGATTGTGCAATTACGCCTAGCCTGAATAATGAATCGGTATTGCTTGCATCGAGCAACACCGATTGTTCATAAGCGTTTTTTGCCTCATCAATTTTATTCAAGTTTTCATGCGCAGTGCCTAGCTCATACCACGCATCAGAGTTTTTAGGATCTGCATCTATCCATTTTTGTGCGACTTCAGCCAGTTTAGGCCAATCTTTGTTGATTTCAGGTAGGGCAATCTGCATAAAAAACGGCTTTTTGTCATCGTCTTCTTCCCAAAAAGCTTTACCTGTAATTGGAAACTCAGTTTCAACAGGCAGTTTTTCCAGGTTGGCTAGCCATTCAATTGGCAGTGAATAAAAGTAAGCGGTGCGGCCAGGTGTTTTAAAGGTGTTGATGCCGAGTAATTTGCCATTGAGATCAAAAATACCACTGCCGCTTGCACCCATTAAAAATTTGGCGCTGCTTCTAATGATTTTGCCACCCTCAAATTCATAAGTGGATTTAACGCTGCCCGCAGAGGTTAGCGGCGCAGGTACGCCATTGGAATGACCGATTGCCAGCACTTCTTGACCACGTTTTAAGTCATTGCCTTTGCCTAAATGCGCAGGCTCAAATGGTAAGCTAAATGTAGTTAACAAACATATATCATGCCATCTATCCGCTTGCACTGAAGTAATCGCGTATGAATCCTCACCGCGTGATACCCATGGTTGTTTAGTGCTGCGAAATATGTGGCAGTTTGTCATGATTTTATTTTCTGCAACCACAACGCCAGAGCCATAAGATAAGCCACCATTTGTATTGTAGCCACGCACCATGACCACTGATTGCATGGCGTGCAATAGGTCTGCTTGATCGGCTAAAGCAGGTTGAATCACACTTATTAATGCTACTGATAGAATAATGCTGCGCATATTGTTCCTCCCAGAGAAAATAATGG
>DIZU01000161.1:3947-5471 GCA_002429455.1 Methylotenera sp. UBA6020
ATACGGCGTTTGTTAAATGACCGCAATAAACTTGCAAAGTTCTGGGCACTATTTGTTAGCGTTAGATGTCAACTTTGCTGTTAGAATAAAAGGTTAATTTTGAATGAAGAACAGCGTGTTTGTCACCTTTCCCAACAGCAAGTATCAGCTACACCAGCCTTTTCCGCCAGCGGGTGACCAACCCCAAGCAATAGATAAGCTAACTCAAGGTATCAATGACGGGCTGAAGTTTCAAACTTTGCTAGGCGTTACAGGCTCCGGTAAAACCTACACCATGGCCAACGTCATCGCCCGTACTGGTCGCCCGGCGATTGTCATGGCGCCGAACAAAACACTTGCCGCACAGTTATATAGTGAGTTTCGTGAGTTTTTCCCTAATAATTCAGTGGAATATTTTGTCAGTTATTACGATTACTATCAGCCTGAAGCTTACGTGCCATCACGTGATTTGTTCATTGAAAAAGACTCCAGCATTAACGAGCATATTGAACAAATGCGGCTGTCAGCCACTAAGGCATTATTAGAGCGTGAAGACAGCATTATCGTGGCTACTGTTTCTGCGATTTACGGTATTGGCGACCCCAGTGATTATCACGGCATGGTGTTGCATGTGCAGGTTGGTGAAAAAATAGCACAACGTGACATGATCGCGCGTCTGGTTGGCATGCAATATGACCGCAACGAGTTTGACTTTTCTCGGGGTACGTTCAGAGTACGTGGGGATGTGATTGATGTATTCCCCGCTGAAAATAACGAGACTGCGGTGCGTATTTCGATGTTTGATGATGAAGTGGAAACAATCACTTTATTTGACCCGCTGACTGGACAGATATTTAATAAAATCCCGCGTTATACCGTGTATCCGTCTAGTCATTATGTGACGCCACGCGAAACCACCATTAAAGCCATGGAAAAAATCAAACATGAGCTAAAAGACCGTGTTGATTTTTACATTAAAACTGGCAAGTTGGTAGAAGCCGCTCGCATTGAGCAACGCACGCGTTTTGACCTTGAAATGCTCAATGAGATTGGTTTTTGCAAAGGCATTGAAAATTATTCACGTCATTTGTCCGGGCGCAATCCGGGCGACCCGCCACCAACATTGATTGATTATTTGCCAGATCATGCGCTGATGATTATTGATGAAAGCCACGTTACCGTGCCGCAGGTCGGCGCTATGTATAAAGGCGACAAGTCACGTAAAGAGAACTTGGTCGATTATGGTTGGCGTTTACCTTCTGCGCTGGATAATCGTCCGCTCAAGTTTGAAGAGTTTGAACACATTATGCGTCAATGTGTGTTTGTGTCTGCTACGCCTTCAGAGTATGAAGCTACGCATCAACAGCAAGTGGTCGAGATGATTGCGCGGCCAACAGGATTGATAGACCCGCCAATTGTTGTCAAGCCCGCGGATACACAGGTTGACGATTTGTTAGGTGAAATTAAATTACGTGTCGCCATTGGTGAACGCGTGTTGGCAACCACGCTGACTAAGCGCATGGCAGAAGACCTGACCGACTATCT
>DIZU01000161.1:5647-6685 GCA_002429455.1 Methylotenera sp. UBA6020
TTGCGAGAGGGCCTGGATATTCCGGAGGTCTCGTTAGTGGCGGTGCTGGATGCCGATAAGGAAGGTTTTTTGCGTTCTGAGCGATCACTCATTCAAACCTCAGGCCGTGCCGCCCGTAACTTGAACGGCAAAGTGATTTTTTACGCCAATAAAATTACCCGCAGCATGAAGGCTGCAATGGACGAAACCGAGCGCAGGCGTGGCGTGCAGATGGCGTTCAACGAGGCTAATGGCATTGTGCCTAAAGGTATTACCAAACGCATTAAAGATATTATCGACGGCGTGTACGATAAAGATGAAGCCTTACGCGAACGTAAAGTGCTGCAAGACCAAGCTAACTATGAGTCTTTGAGCGAAAAGCAAATCGCCAAAGAAATGAAGCGCATAGAAAAAGCTATGCACGACAGCGCGAAAAATTTGGAGTTTGAAAAAGCGGCCGATTATAGAGACCAGCTTAAAAAACTTAAAACTAAATTCTTTGGAGCGGAGTTGCCTGACTTGGTGTGATGCAACTGTGTCAGTTTGGCTCACTGCCGACATTAAGTGAGTACGATGATTTTGTAACAACGTTAGGACTAATAAATGGCAAACTGCTGCGAAGATAAGTCTTGTGAAATTACCGTGCTGCGCGAAAAGCATAGCCGTGTACTAAAGATTGTTTTGGCAATTAATGCGGTCATGTTTGTGCTGGAAAGTACCACCGGTTGGCTGGCCGATTCAACATCACTCATGGCGGATGCTCTTGATATGCTGGGAGATGCGTTAGTCTATGGTATGAGCCTCTATGTGTTAAGCCAAAGCCAGCAACAGCAAGCCAAAGTAGCTTTAACCAAAGGCGGATTTATGCTGCTGTTCGGTCTGTTTGTTATTGGTGATGCTACGTACAAGCTGTTCCATCCCATCATGCCGAATGTTGAGGTGATGGGAATGGTTGGCGCATTGGCGTTTGTCGCTAACCTGGTCTGCTTCTACCTTTTATATAGCCACCGGGAAGATAGCCTGAATATGAGCTCAACATGGCTATGTTCGCGTAATGAT
>DIZU01000198.1:0-12844 GCA_002429455.1 Methylotenera sp. UBA6020
CGTACCAATGGCAAAGCATCTTTAAATGATAAAGCACCGGATGCAACCAGCGCTGTGTACTCACCTAAACTATGCCCAGCCAAAATATCCGGTAGTTGATCTGTAGTTGCTTGCCATGCGCGCCACGTAGCCACACCTGCTGTCAACATAATCGGTTGTGTATGTATGGTTTCGTTGATGTGCTCATTGGGCTCTGTTGCCATTGCCCAAAAATCCACGCCTAGAATATCTGATGCCTCATTGAAGGTGTCGCGAATAATGTTTGATTCTCCAAAGCCTGTCATCATGCCGACAGATTGAGAACCTTGACCAGGAAAGAAAAAAGCAGCTTTCATAAACCTAATTCATGTGATAAAAATCGCATTATAACGTTAATCCTTTTATGCAAAGCCTTTTGAATTCAAGAGTAGCTGAAAACTTTCACTCGCCAGCCATTTGTATTCATTCACTCTGGCGCTGTAAATTGCATCATTTACTATACCATCTGAATCATTTTGACTATGTGATTTACTAGGCATCGCAACATGACACATCATCACCGGGGTTTTGCCGCGCAATCCATTCAACCAGCTATCCCATAGGTTTTTTAGATTACTATGCTCATCAAAATTGTATACCCCGGCAAAATCAGAGTTGGTATCAATATCCATTTGAAGAGCTTTTTGTTGAAAACACTTCGCGCCTAAGATCGAGATAAGCATAGCCTTGTAACCACGCCAATGCCTTGAATGGCAAACGCGAAGCCAGTGATTCTGTTGCGACCCCCAACCCTTCTTAGTGATAATGGAGAACAATGCATCTCGCACTATAGGAAGTTGATGCACATGTTGATGACCATCAATAAAGTCTGGTGAGCGTCCGCAGACCTCAGAAAACCTATTCCATTGAAATTCAATTATTTCTTCTAAATGTTGAAGATTCAACTGCCGTGTATAAGCAGAGCAAATCAGTTCTGACAGCTTATGGTGGCAGCCGAATTGATCGGTAAAATGTGACGTTAAGTCTAGGTGTAAACCAACTTGTATCGGTAGATTTGTTAATTCTTTTGCCGATTGCTCCCAGCGCGGAGATAAAACCAAGGCACTCGTACTACTAATGACTTTACGTTCAGCTAAATCAATAATCGCCGCATCGATTGCTTCGCTCTGAGCGAAATCATCTGCGTTAATGATGAGTTTCTTTAAACTATTTGTGAGCAGACTCATGCGTTGCAAATACCCAAAATTTTGAAAATATGAATGTAAACAATGCCACCGCCACCAATACTACCGCCAAGATAGGTAGATAAAATGTAGGGCCAAACCATTTTAATCCATAATAATATGCGATTTGATTAATCAAAAAACTGGTAAAGGCGATACTGATAAATTTAGCGAATGTGCCGATAGACGGTTTTTTAACGTCATTAAAAGTAAATCGTGAATGACCAAAATAACTCACATTAATTGCGCCTAAAAAACCGGCAATATTGGCTTGCAACGGTGGCAACGCATCTGCATTAACTAACAGCCAGACGATTAAAAGATGAACTAGCGCGGCTGAAATACCAACCATTAAAAAGATTACCAGTTCTTTTTTAACGGCATGCCTGAGTTGCTTAGGTTGAACGATATTTTTAATTTTGACTAATTTCTTCAGCAATTAAATACAGTGGCCTTCTTTTGACTTCTTCGAAGATATTGCCCACATATTCACCAATAATACCTAGCGCTAACAGCTCTATACCGGCAAAAAACATCATGCCAACCGCAAGTGTAGGCCAACCAGGTACCGGCTTTTGGCTAACAAAATGCTCGATGAGTATTTCAATACCTAAACAAAAAGCGAATATTGATACAAGTAAACCTGTAATAGAAACCAGCTTAAGTGGAATAACCGAGAACCCGGTTAAACCGGACAAGCCTAATTTAAAAAGCTTTAAAAAACTGAACCGGCTATGACCAGAATGTCGTTTGCGGGCGGTAAATGGCACGGCCATGGAGCGATACCCGACCCAAGCATACAGCCCTTTCATATAGCGATTATTTTCTGTAATTAAGTTAAGGCTATCCACTGCTTTTCTATCAAGCAGGCGAAAGTCTCCTGCATTAGCCGGAATATTAATTGAAGCGAATCGTAGCATCAGGCCGTAGTAAATCTTCTTGGCTATTTTCACGATGCCAGTTTCATCTCGCTGCTCTTGTACGCCATATACCGTTTCGTAACCTTCACGCCATAAACGTATAAAAGTTAACAGTACCTCTGGCGGATGCTGACCGTCTGCATCCAGCATAATTACAGCATCACCTTTTGCGCGATGTAAACCAGCGGTTAACGCCGCTTCTTTACCAAAATTACGAGACAACCGTATATAAATTAAGCAGTCGAATTCTTGTATCAGTTGATGAGCAACCAGTGTCGTGCTGTCCGTACTTCCATCATCAACCAGTAAAATCTCTAAACGGCAATGCGGCAATAACAATTGAGCCACTTCAGATATTGTCTGTCTAAGAGATGCCGCTTCGTTATAAGCCGGAATTACAATTGAAACAAGTGGAGATAATTGCATCATATGTTTACTTCGATTGATGTTTTGTGATTAAAAGTGCGTGGTAGGCATTAATATCCAAAATTTTACCTTGTCCGTTTAATTCAATTTGTTTTGCTAACTTAGTACTCATTATCAATAAATTATTGGGTTGTAACAACACGTCATCAAGCATTTTCTGATTTTCTATAAGATGTATTTGACCTTGCGTATAGTAGCTCACAGAAAACTCATGCGAACCATACGAATAAAGCGGCATATTCGGGTATTTAATACTGGCCTCTTGCACTAATTTTCGCGCAGACCTTTCCTCGGCCATTTTTGGTAACCATACAAACGCAGCAACCAACATCAATAATAACCAGATGACAATCATTACTCGCATGGCTTGCTTAAATCTGGGGCCTAATGTTGTCCACGAGGTTGCTACCAAGATTGAAAAAGCCGGAAGTGCTGTTAACGTATAGGTCCAAATGATATTACGTGAAAGGGTAAAAAACAGTAACGGCGCTAATACCCATGCCCACAGCCATTTTTTTTCGGTATCTAAAGATTGATTCAATAATGGCCGGTCTTTTTGCAAACCATGAATAAAAATAGGCAGCCAAACTGCAACTGACATGATCCAAAACACCCATATCATGCCAATGGCTTCACGGTGCGCGGTGCCGTACATGTCGCCTTTCCAGCCTGGTTCTAAGAACCGCTGAAAGTGCTCACCAACGATAAAGTACTTTAAAAAACCTGGGTAATAGATTTCTGCCGGAACATACCATGCTAATACCACGCTCAAAAAAACGATCACGCCTGGCCAAAACCATATTTTTTTAATATGCGCGAGCGCTATTTCTTTGGGCGTAAATAGCCAGAACAACATCACTGGAAAACCAATCAATACCCAAGTTGCCAAGCCCTTGGCTATTGCTCCTAAACCTAGCATCAACCATAACCCATACCGATCAAATTTAAGGCTGTTTTTTATTTTGTTATCAGTCGGTTGAGCTTGAATGATGCGCCACACAAATACCATCGCCCAAGTGACTACCGCAAGTTGGGTGGCATCGGTCATCACGGCTCCCGCAGTGATGAAGCCGATCGGTGACGTCATCATGACAAAGGATGCAAACAGCCATTGTCGATGAGAGAGCCTAAAACTGGCAGCACCATATAGAAGGGCAAAACAAGACGATAACACTAAAATTAATGACGGCAAACGTAAGGCTAATTCGTTGTGACCGAAGGCAAGCCAACCCGCTGTTGCAAACCACATGGACAAGGGCGGTTTTGCAAAAAAAGGTTGCGTTGGTGACATATGTGGCATTAGCCAGTAGTTACCAGTAGCCGTTACACGAGCCAATTCACCGTAACGGGCTTCCGTGGTATCTGTAAGGGGTAGACTGTCCATCAAAAATAAGCGTAGTGCAATGACGAGCAGAAACAGAATTAACAAAACAGAAAATGGCTTTGAAGCAACACGGAACATAGATCTCATCCAATGAAATTTGCATTTAAAATTAACAACTAGCAAATTACTTAGCAAATTGTCGACAAGTAGTCATACGAAATGTAATACAAACTAGTACTTAATTAATGCTGAACCCCAAGTAAATCCACCACCAAATGCTTCCATTAGAATAATCTCGCCTCGTTTAATGCGCCCATCTCGAACTGCAACATCAAGTGCTAACGGAATAGAGGCCGCAGAAGTATTACCATGTTTATCCACGGTCACCACTACGCGATCCATACTCATGTTTAGTTTTTTAGCAGTAGCTTGCAAAATACGAATATTCGCTTGATGTGGCACCAGCCAATCAATGTCAGATTTCTGCATGCCGTTTGCTGTCAGCGCTTCATCCACGATGGCATCAAGCGTGTTGACAGCCATTTTAAATACGCCATGACCTTCCATCTCTACTGTGTCATGGCTATTTACCTCGTTTTTGCGTGGTACATGCAACATTTTTTCATACTTGCCGTCCGCATGTAAATGCGTAGAAATAACGCCCTGCTCCGCACTTGCTTGCAGAATCACCGCGCCAGCGCCATCACCCCACAGGATGCAATTACCGCGGTCAGTCCAATCGGTAATGCGTGAAAAGGTTTCCGCGCCAACGACTAAAGCGCATATTGCGCTACCCGCCTTGATAAAATTATCCGCCGTAGCCAGTGCATATACAAATCCGCTGCAAACAGCTTGCACATCAAATGCTGGACAACCGGCGATGCCTAACTTTTGTTGCAATATACAAGCGGTGCTGGGGAAGATTTTATCTGGGGTCGTTGTCGCAACAATAATCAAATCAATGTCACCAGCGGCAATGCCGGCTGATTCAATGGCGTTAACTGCGGCATGCAACGCTAAATCACTGGTTGATTCATCATCAGCCACAATGTGGCGCTCACGAATACCCGTGCGAGTAAAAATCCACTCATCAGTCGTATCCACCATGCTTTCTAAATCAGCATTAGTGAGCACTTTCTTGGGAAGATAACTTCCCGTTCCTGCAATGCGAGAATAAGTCATTCGTTTTCCATATTGGCAACGCTGTTGGTAACCAGCTGATGCGATTGTATATGTTCTATTTCCAATTGTTCGGTAATGCGTCGTAATACACCATTGCGAGATTCTTCTATAGCCGTATGAATCGCATGTAAATATGAGAAACTATCTGCACCACCATGACTTTTTACCACAATTCCACGCAAACCTAATAAGCTTGCACCGTTGTAACGACGTGGGTCCAGACGTTTTTTGAATGCTTTCAATACCGGCATACAAGCAAGGCCCATCAACTTAGTAAGCCAGTTGCGTTTAAATTCTTGCGAAAGAAAACGCCCCATCATCTGCGCCAGGCCTTCTGATGTTTTAAGGGCAACATTACCCACAAACCCATCACACACCACAACGTCTGTTGTGCCTTTAAAAATATCATTGCCTTCTACGTTGCCATAAAAATTCAAATGACTAGCCCGCAATAGTTCACCTGCTTGCTTGACTACGTCGTTCCCTTTAATATCTTCAGCGCCGATATTTAACAAACCAACGGTTGGATTTTCTTTATGCTCGACACATGACACCAGCATGCTACCCATCACCGCAAATTGCAACAACTGCTCAGCAGTGCAATCTGCATTTGCACCTAAATCCAAAATATAAGTCTTACCTTTTTGACTAGGAAACACACCTGCGATTGCTGGCCTATCGATGCCAGGCAATGTTTTTAGCACAAAACGCGCGGTTGCCATCAGTGCACCCGTGTTGCCAGCACTAACGCAGGCGTTGGCTTCACCACTTTTGACTAAGTTGATGGCCACGCGCATAGAAGAATCTTTTTTATTTTTAAGTGCACCCTGCGGCGACTCGTCCATGGTAACAACTTCACTTGCATGATGAATGCGCAAACGCGGACTGGTGCTGGCTTTTTGTGCCTTGAGTTCAGCTTCGATGGCGTCACTTAAGCCAACCAATACAATATTGAGCTGGTCATCGGATTCAAGCGCCTTAAGTGCAGCAGGTATTGTGACATGAGGGCCATGATCGCCACCCATTGCGTCAATTGCGACAGTAATATCCATTGGTTTTAATCACACAAATTGTTAATTAAACGGGCTGATTGATATTGCGTGAGCATCATAAAAGTATTAACGCCGCACCAATACTGGAGCGGCGTTAAATGATTTCAGAAACTACTCAACAAACTTTGAATCTTTAGACTTTAAAATCTAAAGAAAAAATTATTCGCCTTTTGTTGACATTACTTTACGACCACGATAGTAACCGCTTGGACTAATGTGATGACGTAAGTGTGTTTCGCCTGTGGTTGGCTCAACTGCTAATGGTGGATTTGTTAAAAAGTCATGTGAACGGTGCATGCCGCGTTTTGAAGGTGACTTTTTGTTTTGCTGAACTGCCATAATAAACTCCAATAAAATGATTAAAACATCATCTCAATTACTTACAAACTGATGCATTGATTAATACAATCCACCACTAATTTAAGACTACGCTAAATAGCTAGTTCATTACTATAATATAAACTGAGGCGTTTGTCAGCCCCAATTGAGTATTTAGGGCTTAATTAAGCCCTTGAGTGCCGCAAAAGGATTCGGTTTCTCACCGCTTTGGGTGACGATTGCGCCACAATCTTTGTCATGTATAGGTGCAATTGGCATAGCCATGATAATTTCATCTTCAATCAGCGCGATAATATCCATCGTTTGGCTAGCTTCTTGCAAATCTATATCGTCACTATCTTCTATATCGCTGGCTTCCATATCATTAAGGTTCACATCACCAATTAAATAATTGTAATTTAACGCCAAATTAAGAGGCATTGCATTTAAACAGCGCTGGCAAGTGGTAGTTAAATTGGTAGTCAGCGTTAGATGTAAATAGTGTTGTCCTACACTGTCAGTTTGACCTTGTAGCACATAATGAACTGCGGCTTCCGTTTTGGAAGCGTCATCTTTTGACGCTTGGTTAGTTTCAGCCGCTTGCAGCAACTCAGATAATCTTGGGCACTCTGCGAGTGACAAGCTGCCTTCTAGGTGCTCATTTTTTTTAGCGAAGGCTAGATTGTCGATGAATAATGGATGGGTGCTCATTTTAATGTTCTATATTTAGCGCTAAATTTTGGTTAATTAAGACTTTTGGCCACAAGACTTTTAGTTCTAGCACTTTTAGCTCTAAGCATGCGCATGTTATAATCGTTTGGTTTTAGTATCAAAATAAGGCTTGAAACGTGTTCAAAAAAATTCTTGTAGCTAATCGCGGTGAAATCGCAGTGCGTATTGTACGCGCTTGCTCAGAAATGGGCATCAAGTCTGTTGCGATTTATGCCGATGCAGATCGTCAGGCTTTGCACGTCAAAAAGGCAGACGAAGCTTATAATATTGGCGCAGACCCTGTTGCAGGTTACTTAAATGCCCACAAAATTGTTAACTTAGCGGTAGCTTCCGGTTGTGACGCCTTACATCCCGGCTATGGGTTTTTATCTGAGAATCCCGAGTTAGCCGAAATTTGTGAGCGTCGTGGCGTTAAATTTATTGGGCCAAATGCTGATGTGATTCGCCAAATGGGCGATAAAATTCAAGCACGAAACGCAATGACCAGCGCCGGCATTCCTTGTACGCCTGGTAGCGATGGTAATTTAGAGAATTTAGACGAAGCTGTTAAGCTTGCCGGTAAAATTGGCTACCCAGTCATGTTGAAGGCAACGAATGGCGGCGGTGGCCGTGGCATTCGTCGTTGTGATAGCGAAAAAGATCTACTAAGCAACTATGACCGGGTTATTTCTGAAGCTAGCAAGGCTTTTGGTAAACCAGAAGTTTTTCTAGAGAAGTGTATCGTTTCACCGCGCCATATCGAGGTGCAAATCTTGGCGGACGCTGAAGGCAATGTGATTCACTTATTTGAACGTGATTGTTCGATACAGCGGCGCAATCAAAAACTCATTGAAATCGCACCTTCTCCACAATTAAGCCAAGCACAACGTGAATATATTGGCGGCTTAGCGGTAAAAGCGGCGAAAGCCGTTGGTTATGAAAATGCGGGCACCGTGGAATTTTTACTCGATGCGGATAATACGTTTTACTTCATGGAAATGAACACGCGCTTGCAAGTAGAGCATACGGTAACAGAAACGATTACTGGCATTGATATCGTGCAAGAACAAATTCGTATTGCATATGGCTTACCGTTGCAATATAAACAAAAAGACGTTCAGTTCAGAGGCTATGCTATGGAGTTCCGCATCAATGCGGAAGATCCGAAAAATGACTTTTTGCCCAGCTTTGGCAAAATTACACGTTACTATGCGCCTGGTGGCCCTGGTGTACGTATGGATGCGGCAATTTTTACTGGCTATGTGATTCCGCCCTACTATGATTCTATGTGCGCCAAACTTACGGTATGGGCGCTGACTTGGGAGAGTGTGATTGAGCGTGGTCGCCGTGCACTAGATGACATGTTGATTTATGGCGTAAAAACAACCATTCCGTATTATCAAGAAATTTTAAAGCACGAAGATTTTAAGAATGCTGACTTCAATACAAGCTTTGTGGAGTCGCACCCGGAACTTACAAATTATGCCAACGAGTTACCACCAGAGCTCATTGCCGTGGCTATTTCCGCAGCAATTGCAGCGCATGAAGGCATTTAGTTGGTAAATTATAGTTAATAAAAACAAATATTTAAGCATACAAATTAAAGTAAAGAGTTAGACTATGTCAAAAATACAAGTAACCGAGCTAGTTTTACGCGATGGACACCAATGTCACATCGCTACACGTATGCGAACAAAAGATATGCTGCCCATTTGCGCCAAACTAGATGCGATAGGTTTTTGGTCATTGGAGGCTTGGGGAGGGGCTACTTTTGATGCATGTGTTCGATACCTTAAAGAGGATCCTTGGGAGCGCCTAAAAACACTACGTAAGGCCCTGCCGAATTCGCGTATTCAAATGTTATTACGCGGACAAAACCTGCTAGGCTATCGTCATTACTCTGATGATGTTGTGCGCGCATTTGTGCAAAAATCCGCTGACAATGGCGTAGATGTATTTCGTATTTTTGATGCGCTAAACGATACGCGGAATCTACAAGTGTCAATTGAGGCTGTTAAAAAAGCCGGCAAACATGCTGAAGGCACCATTAGCTACACCACAAGCCCGGTGCATGATGTTCCGCATTTCGTGGGCATTGCTAAAGAGCTCGAAGCAATGGGTTCTGACACCATTGCAATTAAAGACATGGCAGGCTTGCTCACACCGCAAGCTACGATTGATCTGGTTAAAGCATTACGCGCCAACGTAAGCTTGCCTATCCACATTCACAACCACTCTACAAGCGGCTTGGCGAGCATGAACTTACTGCGTGCGCTTGAGAATGGCGCTGTAATGATTGATACCTGTAGCGCTGCATTTTCTGAAGGTGCAAGCCACCCCACCACTGAAAGTATGATTGCCGCATTACAAGGCACTGAATTTGATACAGGTTTAGATATTGCTGCTGTACAAGAAGTTAGCGCTTATTTCCGCGAAGTGCGCAAAAAATATTGGCAATTTGAAAGTGATTTCACCGGTGTTGATACACGTGTGCTGCTGAATCAAGTGCCAGGCGGCATGATTTCAAACCTCAGCAATCAGCTTAAAGAACAAGGCGCACTAGACCGCATGGATGAGGTCTTGGCTGAAATTCCTTTGGTGCGTAAAGACCTTGGTTACATTCCATTAGTGACACCAACATCGCAAATTGTCGGTACTCAGGCAGTGTTAAACGTGATGACAGGACAACGCTATAAATCCATCACCAATGAGGTAAAAAATTACTTCTTGGGACAGTATGGTAAAGCGCCAAGCGCAGTCAATGCCGAAGTGAAAAAGCTCGCCATCGGTGATGCCCGGCCAATTACCTGCCGTCCAGCAGATTTATTGACAGCTGAAATGGCTAAACTCACTAGTGAATCAGAACGTTTTGCAACTTCTGAAGAAGATGTGCTGACCTATGCCATGTTTCCAGACATTGGCAAAACTTATCTGCAAGAACGCAACGCCGGCTCACTTGTACCTGAAGAGTTGTTAGACAAAGCCGCTGTCAATGCCGCCGCATCGCGCTTTGCGCCTAGTGAATTCAAAGTAACGTTGCATGGCGAGACTTTCCATATCAACTTGACCGGCAGCGGTCATGCTGGCGAAGAAAAACGCCCTTTCTACGTATCGATTGACGGTATTGCAGAAGAAGTCATTGTTGAAACCTTGAGTGAAATCGAAGTATCCGGCGGCAGCAATGGCGGCAAAAAGAAAGCCATTTCCAGTACAGGTGCTAGCGGCCGCCCTCGTCCATCACATACTGGACACGTGACAACCTCTATGCCAGGAACTATCGTAGCGGTAAAAGTTAAAGCAGGCGATAAAGTAAATGCAGGCGATGGTGTATTGGTGATTGAAGCCATGAAAATGGAAAATGAAATTCAAGCGGCAACTTCAGGTATTGTGGTTGCAGTACATGTCATCAAAGGTGACACGGTCACACCTGATGAATCGTTACTTGAAATCCAGCCAGAATAAACCATTGGCAATTTAAACCATAAGCCGACAGAATAGCACTGTCGGCTTTTTTATTGATGCTTGATAAAACTATTTAATAACCACAAAAAATCCATAACAAACAATGAACACCAGTATGAATAAAACCTCCAATCCAGCTTTAATACTTGCCTCATCTTCAATCTATAGAAGAGAATTATTAACTCGTTTGCAACTGCCATTTAGCTGCATTTCACCAGAAGTGGATGAAAGTATTTTAGCGCACGAACAACCACAAGAAACCGCATTAAGATTAGCACAGGTAAAGGCTCGCAAAATAGGAAAGAGTCATCCAGAGGCATTGATTATTGGTTGTGATCAGGTGGCCACTTTAGATAATATGCAACTCGGTAAGCCGCTAAATCATGTGAATGCGACCCAACAACTGCGCATGATGCGCGGACGCGAAGTTATTTTTCATAGCGCGCTATGTCTCTACAACCCGCTTACGCTTAGTATGCAAGCGGAGGTTGTACCTTATGTTGTGCAATTTAGAAATTTAAGTGATGCTCAAATAGAAAACTACCTGATTAAAGAACAACCTTACCATTGTGCAGGCAGTGCTAAATCTGAAGGTTTAGGCATCGCCATCATAGAAAAAATGACGGGCGAAGATCCAAATGCGCTCATTGGCTTGCCGCTTATTAGGCTTGTTAGCATGCTAGAAAATGAAGGCGTTAACGTAATTTAAATACACTCGTTATCTGTTCTGACTGATGATTTAATCAGTTAACTAAGCGCAATCAATCAATTGGAGACTGTCATGCTCAAACGTCGCGCCCTTACAGTTGCAGCACTCTTTATTTTACCTATTGCACCATTTTCATCTAGTACAAATGCATTAGAAAGTAACAGGCTGCAAGAGGAAATTCGAAGCACTATTTACGATCAACAAAATGTTGCAGTCACCATATACAACAACAATTTAGCACTGGTCAAAGATCAACGTAAAGTAAAGCTTAATAGTGGCATACAACAACTGGCAATTCGCGATGTAAGTGCACAAATGCGCGCAGAAACTGCCTTACTTCGCAGCTTGAGTCATCCAGGTGGTTTTTCTACATTAGAACAAAGCTTTGATTTTGATTTATTAACTCCAGAGAAACTTCTGGAAAAATACGTTGGAAAAACCGTATCTATCATCAAAACACATCCAACCACTGGCGAAGAAAAAACAGAACAAGCCACCGTGCTCTCAGCCAATAATGGTGTGGTGCTTAAAATTGGTAACCACATTGAAACAGGAGCGCCTTCCAGTTATTCAGGTCGAATTGTTTACAACGACATTCCTGGTAACCTACGAGATCGTCCTACGCTCGTCACGCAAATTAACAACAAAATAACCGCCGAGCAAACCGTCGAACTCAGCTATTTAACAGGTGGGTTGGCTTGGAAAGCAGATTACGTAGCAGAACTCAGCGCTAAAGAAGATAGCGTCGATTTATCAGGCTGGGTAACGCTGACCAATACCAGTGGTGCCACCTACAACAACGCCAAGTTGCAATTAGTAGCGGGTGATGTAAATCGCGTGCAAGAGAATTATCCACGTACAATGGCAATGCGTAAGAATGTAGAGATGATAGCTGATGCGGCTACGCCGATGGCTGAAGAATCGTTGTTGGAATACCACTTGTATTCATTAGATCGCCCAACGATCATTGCTGAGAATCAAACCAAACAAGTTGCCTTACTCTCTGCCGCAGGCGTGCCTGTGCGTAAAGAACTGGTATTACGTGGTGCAGATTACTATTATCAGGCTAGTTATGGTGATTTAGGCACTAAAATTAAAGTTGGGGTTTTTATCGAGTTTGATAACAAAGAAGCAGCTAAATTAGGCATGCCGTTACCTAAAGGCATAATGCGTGTCTATAAAAAAGATAGTCAAGGCAATGCGCAATTTGTGGGAGAAGATAATGTAGACCACACGCCTAAAAATGAAGTGGTACGACTAAAATTAGGTGAATCTTTTGATGTGACAGCCGATAAAAAACAAACCGATTTCAAAACCCTACCACGCCCCTCCAAAGACAACAGCATGTTTGAAAGTGCTTATGAAATCACCTTAAAAAATGCGAAAAAAGAAAAAATGGTAGTATCAGTTCAAGAACCGATCAGTGGTGACTGGACCATCATTTCTGAAACTCAGCCACATAAAAAAGCGAATAGTCATTTAGCCGTTTGGAAAGTTGAAATTCCTGCTGAAGGCAGCGCTACACTCAGCTACAGGGC
>DIZU01000198.1:12975-22158 GCA_002429455.1 Methylotenera sp. UBA6020
GCGCTACACTCAGCTACAGGGCTCGGGTGAAATATTAAAAACCAGCGTCTATTGTAAAGTAGTCTGACGCACTTTACCTTGCTGACAACTTGAGTTTTCTGAAACTCACTTAAGCTAATTAATTAGGAATACTGTGAAATTAGGCACACTATATTTAATCCCTGTGACCCTTGGTGATGACAATATCGCTAGGGTGTTACCACCAGAGGTGGTCAGCATCGCACAGCAACTCGACACATTTGTGGTGGAAAATGAAAAAACAGCACGTCATTTCTTAAGCACGATTAAAACCGATAAGCCTGTACGAGAATTACAGTTATTCACATTAAATGAGCATACGACGGATCAAGAGCTACCTGGTTTATTAAAACCACTGCTGGCCGGTGTTGATATAGGCTTGATGAGCGAAGCGGGTTGCCCCGGCATTGCCGACCCAGGAGCCAAGCTGGCAGAGCTGGCGCACGCTAAAAATATCAAAGTTGCGCCTTTAGTAGGGCCTAGCTCGATTTTACTTGGCTTGATGGCGTCAGGCCTTAATGGGCAGCGTTTTGCATTTTTAGGCTACATTCCAGCAGATAAAGCTGCGCGTATTCAACGTTTAAAGGAAATCGAAAAAATATCTAATAAACACAACGAAACCCAGATTTTTATTGAAACACCCTATCGTAATCAGCATTTACTAGAAGATATTTTGACGCATTGTCATCATGCAACAAAATTATGTATTGCTTGTAACATCAGCTTAGAAGACGAATTTATCGTAAGCAAATCAGTTGCCGAGTGGAATCGGTTGGATAAATCTGCACTGCCCAATTTACACAAAAAACCAACTGTGTTTTTATTACTAGCCTAATTTATATTCATTATTAGTTTTTTGACCGGCGCATAAGTGAGCCGATGAATCGGAGAAATGCCATGCAAAGTGAGCATTTCCAAGTGTAGAGCCGTTGGATAACCCTTATGCTGTGCGAATCCATAGTGCGGATATTGCTCATCTAATTCATATAATTCAGCATCACGTGCTACTTTGGCGAGTATTGAAGCAGCTGAGATTGCTGCCACCTTACTATCTCCCTGAACAATTGCCTCGCATGGCAGGCTAATATTCGGGCATTTATTACCATCTACTTGAACTAAATCTGGCGTGACGTTGAATTGATGCTGAAGTTGCTCAATAGCGCGCTTCATTGCAAGTAAACTCGCTTGCAAAATATTGATGCTATCAATTTCAGCCACACTGCTACTTGCAATCGCCCAAGCTAGCGCATGCTGTTTGATTTCAATACTCAATAAATCTCGTTTTTTTTCAGATAGTTTTTTTGAATCGGCTAATCCCAATATTGGTCGTTCAGGATTCAAAATTACCGCCGCGGCATAAACAGCGCCGGCCAGTGGGCCACGGCCTGCTTCATCTACACCGCAAATTATCTGCATTGATAAACCGACATTTATGCTAAATGCGAGAGAATAGCAACTGCCGCTTTTTCAGCCGTGTTTTGTCGTAAGCTGTGGTGTATTTTTGTAAACTCCGCTTTAATTTCAGCCAGATAAGCTAGTATCGCTAATAAGCTTCAAGGTCGCATCGGCTAATTTTTCTGGTGTTGAATCATCTTGTAAGAGCTCTGGCACGACAAACTTACCAGCCAATATATTCGGCAAGCCGACATATGGCTGTAGCTGCATACGCTTGAGTAATTGCCAGCTCAGTTTGGGCATACGATAAGTAATCACCATGGGCTTTTTGAGCAAAGCCGCTTCCAGTGTAGCCGTGCCCGATGCAACAATCACGACATCTGCGGCCTCCATTGCGTCATGAGCATGGCCAAACAATATCTGAATTGGCAAACTCTCTGGTTCATGAAAAATAGCCAACTCAAAGATTTGACGTGTTTCACGCGTGATTAATGGTACTAAGAATATTGCGTTGGGGTGATCTGCATAAATGCGCTTGGCTGTTTTTACAAATAAATCGGCATGTTGCTGCACTTCACTTTGCCGGCTACCAGGCAGCATTGCAATCACCAAAGCGGAAGGTTTCAATCTTAATCCAGTGCGTGCCGCATTGACATCAGGTTCAATTGGTAGCATATCGGCCAAGGGGTGCCCTACATAAGTCACGGCAATGCCTGCTTGCTGATACAAAGCTGGTTCAAACGGAAATAACGCCAGCATATGCGTCACAGCATGTTTGATTTTATTGATTCTATTTTTACGCCAAGCCCAAATTGACGGGCTGACATAATGGATGGTTTTAATGCCTTTATTTTTAAGTTTTTTCTCTAGCCAAAAATTAAAATCCGGCGCATCAATACCGATAAATAAATCGGGCGGATTGTTTAAAAGATGTTTGAGTAATTGTCGGCGTAATCTAAGCAGCCCAAATAAATGTTTAATCACCTCAACGTAGCCACGTACAGACAAACGCTCCATTGGAAAAAGTGACTGTGCACCCTCTCGCATCATTTTAGGTCCGGCAATTCCGACAAACTCTAGATCCGGGTGTTTTTGTTTTAATGCCTGAATCAGGTGACTGCCAAGCAAATCACCTGAGGCTTCCCCTGCCACAATGCCTATTCTAACCATAAATATAGTGTCTTAGCGGACGATGCCGCGAGTCGAAGCGTTTAAAAATTCAGTGAGCAAGCCAATTTCTGGCGTCGTATTTTGCATTTTAGCCAGCTCAACTTTTGCTTCATCTAATGTGAGGCCATTGCGATATAACGCTTTATATGCACGCTTGATTTGCAAGATGCTATCGGCTGAATAGCCGCGACGCTTCAGACCTTCAGCATTTATACCATGCGGCTTCGCGTCATATCCTGCAGCGGTTACATAAGGAGGGATATCCTTAAAGACCACTGTACCAACAGCAGTAATCACATGAGCGCCAATTTTACAAAACTGATGAATGAGGGTAAACCCACCTAAAATAGCGTAATCATCCACATCTACATGTCCTGCAAGGGATGCATTATTAGCAAAAATAGTGTGGTTACCTATCTGGCAATCATGCGCGATGTGCACATAAGCCATAATCCAGTTATCGTTGCCGATTTTAGTGCTGTTTTTATCTTGTACCGTACCGCGGTTAAATGTACAAAACTCACGAATCGTATTGTTATCACCAATTTCGAGTAATGTAGGCTCACCTTTATATTTTTTATCTTGCGGTGCATCACCTAGAGAAGAGTGCTGAAATATATGGTTATTTTTACCTATGATGGTAGGGCCATTAACCACAACATGACTTCCGATACGGGTGCCGGCATCTATTTTAACATTGGCGCCAATGACAGAATAAGCACCAATCTCAACACTAGAATCAAGCTCCACTGTGGCATCGATAATTGCCGTTGCATGAATTTTTGTAGCTTGCATTGCTTACTTCTCTGTTTTTTCTATGGCTTTTAATATACACATCATCTGAGCTTCAGCGACAACAACATCATTGACACGAGCCACACCTGTGTATTTCCAAATACCTTTTAAGATACGATCAATTTTAACGTTAAGAATAATCTGATCACCCGGCGATACCGGTTTTTTGAAACGCGCGCTATCTATACCTGCAAAATAATATACAGAATCATCACTTGGCTTAGTATTCATCGTCTTAAATGACAAGATAGCTGCAGCCTGTGCCATCGCCTCAATAATGAGTACACCTGGCATTACCG
This sequence comes from Methylotenera sp. UBA6020, assembly GCA_002429455.1. Taxonomy (GTDB): domain Bacteria; phylum Pseudomonadota; class Gammaproteobacteria; order Burkholderiales; family Methylophilaceae; genus Methylotenera. The sequence goes on from DIZU01000198.1 coordinate 16,653, forward strand.
GATGGTAAGGGAAATGACCGGGGAAGTAAGGCTCGTTTACGCTCACGTTCTTGATTGCTGTAATTTCTTTACCCAGCTCCATAGACACTACGCGATCGATGAGCACAAATGGATATCGATGCGGTAAGTGCTCTAGAATTTCATGGATATCCATGCTGGTAGAAGTGATTTTGTTAGTCATTGTTGTCTCAGCTTACTTCTTTAGATTATTACTACATTTTAAGTATTTACTTGGTAGATTTTAACAGAGCCATCTCTTTTTCAAGTTGTTTAATTTTATCTGAAAGCTCATCCAGGTGACGAATTTTCGCAGCGGTATTGAGCCAGGCTTTATGCGTTTGAAAAGGCATGAGCGCAGTATAAGTATCAGCCGTAAGTAATGAGCGGGTAATCATGCTGCCCGGCGAGACTGTAACGTGATCCGCGATTTCTAAATGCCCTAATATCATAGCCGCGCCGCCAATTTTGCAGTGCTTACCAATTCTGGCACTTCCCGCCACACCAACACACCCAGCGATGACTGTATGTGCGCCAATAACGCAGTTATGTCCAATTTGGATCAAATTATCAAGCTTGACACCTTCTTCGATAATGGTGTCATCTAATGCACCACGGTCTACGGTAGTATTTGCACCTATATCTACATTTGCATGAATAATCACACGCCCTACTTGCGGTATTTTTAACCAGACTCCTGCTTCTTCAGCGTATCCAAAACCATCGGAGCCTATCACCGCACCTGAAAAAATGTGGCAATTTTTGCCGATTTCACAATGATGTTTAATGATGACATGCGGCTCTAAGCGGGTATTATCTGCAATCGTGACATCATTTTCAATCACGCAACCACTACCTACAATGACATTATCACCGAGCACTACATTTTCGCCAATCACGGCTAACGGTGCGATGCTACAGGACGCAGGGATACTTGCTGTAGCATCGATAACCGCACTTGGTGCAATACCCAATTGAGGCGTAGCCGGTGGATTTAACAGTGCAGAAATTTTAGCAAAATAAGCGTATGGATTATCGACAATGATTCTAGGAAGTGCAGTTAAAGCAGAGTCTTTTTCCCTTAGGACATAAGCACTTGCTTTGCATGAAACAAGTGCCTTTTGATACTTGGCATCGTTAATAAAACTAATGTCGCCAGACTTTGCATTGGCCAATGATGATACGCGAGAAATTTGCGTGGAATCGTCACCTAGTACGTAGCCACCTAATGCCTTAGTGATCTCACAAAGTGAGTACTTTTTACTCATTAGTAAAGCCTAAAAGGGTTGTTGACTTAAATATAGTGACTTAGCGTAAATTATTTTTTACCTAACAACTTCAATACTTTGTCTGTAATATCAATTTTTTTGCTGGCAAAAGCTACGCCGCTGTATACCACTAAATCATAGCCTTCTGCTTCAGACACTGATTGCACTGCTTTATTGATGCGGTCTTGCAAGCTACCAAGTTCCTCATTCTTACGCAGATTGATATCTTCACGAAGTTCACGTTGTTTACGTTGAAACTCTATTTTAACATTTTGTACATCCCGCTCTTTATTGCGACGCTCTGCTTCTGAAATAGTTAATCCATCTTTATCAAGCACCGCTTCCAAATCTTTAATTTGCTTAGCCATACGATCTAGTTCTTGTGAGCGTGGACTGAATTCGCGCTCTAATTTTTTGCCACTTTCAGCAGTTTGTGGCGCATCTTGTAGGATTTTATCCACTTGTACATAGCCTACTTTCAATTCTGCAGACTGGGCGTATACGGCAAATGTCATGAAGCTAGCTAAAACTAAACTTTTTAATGTATTACTCAATTAGAATCTCCTAAAACAACCACTTTTTTTATTTACGATATTATGCCACAAGACCATTAATCTATTATCTTGGGAGCCATTATGTTGCACTATTAAACTGTTGCTATAAAACCATAGACTTAAAACTGTTGCCCAAGCTGGAATTGTATCGTTTGTGTATTGTCCCCAGTTTGACTGTTTAGAGGTTTAGCAAATACCAGCTTCAAAGGACCAAATGGTGAAAACCAACTAATACCTAGCCCAGTTGAATAACGCAAGTCTCCTAAGTCATAGGCAGCATCTGCCCCCCAAACGTTACCCGCGTCGACAAATGCGCTTAATCTAAACTGTTTAGAGTCTTTTAAGCCAGGTACCGGGAAAAATAGCTCTGCGTTACCCAACAAACGCTTAGTACCACCCACGGCAAAACTTAGCCCGGTAGCGTTGTCCTTAGCTCTAGGCCCGAGTGTGCCAATATCAAATCCTCGAACTGAGTCCACACCACCCATAAAAAAGTTTTTGAAAAATGGATAATTTTTACTGCCATAAGAATCAGCATAACCAATTTCACCATTTAGCATAAGCGTAAGATCTTTAGAAACCTCTTTAAACCATGCATTTTTATATTCAATTTTGTAGTATTGCAGATCTAATACCGGCAGTGAAACCTCACCACTTAATTTTTGCAATACACCATTTTTAGTAAACAAAATACTATCTCGTGAATCATGTGCCCAGCCCGCGCTTGCAACTACAGAGTTACTGGTACAACCACTGGCATTGTTACAGAAGTCTAAATATTGCTGAGGACTTTGACTGGTTAAATTTACCGTAGTGAAATCAGTGGCCAAGCCAAAATTAAAACCATCGCGTTCATTTAATGGAATACCAAATCGTACGCCAGCGCCATAAGAAGAACTACTGTATGTACCAATGTTAAGCGAACTGGTATCGATATCACGTCGATAAACATCAAAGCCACGACTTACACCGTCTGGCGTGAAATATGGGTCTGTATAAGATAGCGAATAGGTAGTGTTAACTTTACCCGTATTAACTTGAGCGCTAACACGGTTACCCGTACCTAAAAAGTTGTTTTGGTTAACTGTAACACCGAACACCACGCCTTCACTACTGGATAAGCCTGCACCGAACTGTACGCTACCTGTTGACTGCTCCACTACGCTGATATCTAAATCAACTTGATCCGCCGTGCCTGGCACCGCCGGGGTTTCAACGTTAACGTCAGAGAAATATTGTGTACGTACTAGTCGTTCTTTTGAACGGCTGATTTTATTGGCAGCATACCAAGCAGATTCTAATTGTCGGACTTCACGACGAACCACTTCATCGCGTGTTCGTGTATTACCGACAATATTAATACGACGTACATAAACCCGTTTTCCAGGATCAACAAAGAAAGTAAATGCCGCTGTATGTAGCTCTTTATTTACTTCAGGCACTGCATTCACGTTTGAAAATGCATAGCCATCATTACTCAGACGATCACTAATGGCTTTACTAGATTGCGTGATTTTTTCGCGACTAAAAGTATCACCCGCTTTCACTTCAATCAGCTGTTGCAATTCAGTATCTGGCACAATGGTTTCACCGGACAGTTTCACCTCTGAAATTGTATATTTTTCACCTTCAGTAACATTGACCGTGATGTAAATATCTTTTTTATCAGGGGTGATTGATACCTGTGTCGAATCAATATTGAACTCAAGGTAACCTTGATTCATATAGAAAGATCGGAGCGTTTCAAGATCTGCGTTTAATTTCTGTTTTGAGTATTGATCATCTTTGTTCCACCAACTCATCCAGTTTGGCGTAGTAAGTAAAAACTGCGCGCGCAAATCATCCATGGTAAAAGCTTGATTACCAACAATATTAATATTACGAATTTTTGAAACCACGCCCTCTTCAATATCAAAGCGTACGGCTACCCGGTTACGTTCAAGTGGTGAGACTACGGTTTTAACAGTAGCGCCGTATTTCCCTTGAGATAAATATTGTCGTTTAACCTCTTGCTCTGCGCGATCCAGTTGAGATTTATCAAAAATCTGACCTTCAGCGAGACCAATTTGCTTCAAGCCTTCTTTCATCTTGTCGGTAGGCAATGATTTATTACCGCTAAAATCAATCTGTGCAATAGATGAACGCTCCTGCACAGTTACCACCAGCACATTACCCTCCGCTTCGATTCGAACGTCTTTAAAAAACCCGGTGTTATATAAAGACTTAATGGCTTGCGAAGCAAGCTCATCATTCATGGTCTCGCCAACTTTGACTGGCAGATAGCTAAATACTGTCCCCGCCTCCGTTCGCTGTATACCCTCGACACGGATGTCTTTGACGACAAATGGCTCAAGTGCTAATGCGGAACTTGCATATAAGCCAGAAACCAACAAAAGAATAGATTTAAGTTTAAGATTCTTAAATGTGGAGTGCTTTAAATTTTGGATTGCCATTCAATCAGCCTGTTATCAATCGGTTAATATCGTTATAAAGCGCTAAAATCATCATAAAACCCAGTAAGGAAAATCCAATTCTTTGTCCGATGACCATTGTCGCCTCGGATACGGGTTTCCCAGTGAAAATTTCTACCACATAATACATGAAATGGCCGCCATCTAATACTGGTACAGGCAATAGATTAACCACGCCAATACTAATACTAATCAGTGCTAAAAAGGCTATAAACACCTTAAAGCCCATATGCGCGCTCTGCCCAGCATAACTGGCAATAGTTACCGGACCGCTCATACCTCTCCATGATGCTTGCCCTGTCATCATATTGCCCAACATTTTCAAGCTGAAAATTGCAGTATCCCAGGTTTTTTCAGTTGCTTTAGTGAACGCTTCGACTGCAGAATAATGGCTAGTCACAAAAAGCTGATCTAGCTCGCTTTTTTCCATTCTAAACGCAGCACCAATACGCCCTACTGTTTTGTCACCTTCAACAATTGGCTCTGGCCTTACCGTTAAGTTAAGCTCTTCAGCACCACGTTGAATCAAAACACCTAAGGGTACATTAGGATGCTGCCGAATTTCCTGAACGAAATCTTCCCAGATTCTCACCTTATTTTTATTGATAACAAGCACCAAATCGCCCGTTTTTAGACCTGCTAAGTCGGCAGGACTATTTTTAATGACTTCACCAATGCGTGCTGGAATATCCGGCTGATAAATAGTTAACCCCAATTTATCCAAGATATCTTTATCAAAATCATCCTTCTTATTGTTGCCATTATTAACAGCAGACAAATCTAGTTGATGTAAATGAATTTGTTGGTTACTGCTGATTGCCTGAATCTCTACGTTCTTACTTTTCAAAGACTCATTCAATAAAATCCAGCGCGCATCTTGCCAGGTTGCCACGGCTTTGCCGTTAATTTTCTGTATGGTCTCTCCAAGGGTGATGCTGGCCGCCGCAGCGGGGCTGTGATCAATAACTTTGCCAATGATGGGTTTCATGCCAACAACGCCCAGCATAAATACTATCCAATACAACAAAATAGCGAGCAGCAGATTAGCAAAAGGTCCTGCGAGCACAATGGCCATGCGCTTAGCCACTGATTGCCGATTAAAGGCGCGTTTCAGCTCTGACTCAGAGTAGCCCGATTGAACCGCTTGCAGGTCAGCCTCTTGCGGATTAGATGTTTGCTCAATTTCACGTTCATCCAGCATTTTCACGTAGCCGCC
>DIZU01000198.1:22271-22762 GCA_002429455.1 Methylotenera sp. UBA6020
CAGCATTTTCACGTAGCCGCCCAATGGAATTGCGGCAATGACAAACTCTGTTTGATCTTGACCAAATTTTTTACGCCATAACGGTTTGCCAAATCCAATTGAGAATCTTAATACCTTAACACCACACCATTTGGCTACTTGGAAATGACCATATTCATGGACGGTGATCAATAAGCCTAGCGTGAATATAAAGGCCAGTACGGTTAGCATAATAAAAGCACCATTAACCTGAATGTGTTATCCATGGCTTTTTAGACCTGATTTATTTAACCCTGATTTTTTTAACCATAGTTTAGCTGCCTGTCTTGCAGCTGCATCTACCGCCACCAGTTGCTCAATGGAATAAGCTTCCTCAATCATGGATGCAGACAATACAGACTCAATAACATTAGGAATGTCCATGAAGCCAACTTGCTCAGCCAAAAAAGCCTCTACTGCTATTTCATTAGCCGCATTCAAAATCGCCGGCGCAGTGCCGCCCGCCACTAGCG
>DIZU01000198.1:22906-27286 GCA_002429455.1 Methylotenera sp. UBA6020
AAAAACCGCCGGCGCGGCCCCCCCCGCCACTAGCGCTTCGTAAGCTAAGCGCAAGCAGGGAAAACGCACCATATCAGGTGCACAGAAGTCTAATCGCGCAGTTTTGAGTAAATCCAAGCTACTGACACCACTGGTCAATCTATCCGGATAACCTAACCCGTAAGCAATAGGCGTACGCATATCTGGGTTGCCAAGTTGGGCTAGCACGCTTCCGTCGATGTACTCGACCATAGAATGAATCACACTTTGCGGATGTACAACCACATCGATTTGTGACGGTAGCGCATTAAACAACCAATGCGCTTCAATCACTTCCAATCCTTTATTCATCAAAGTGGCGGAATCCACTGTAATTTTGGGACCCATCACCCAGTTAGGATGATTTAAAGCTTGGGCGCGCGTAACTGCTTGTAATTCTTGCAAACTGGCATTACGAAACGGGCCGCCAGATGCAGTTAATAACACACGCTTCACGCCCATATCAATCAGATGCCGACTGCGTTGATTTGGCATCACTTGAAATATGGCGTTATGCTCGCTGTCTATCGGCAGTAACGTAGCGCCACCGTCTATCACTGCTTGCATGAACAAATTGCCAGCCATCACCAGTGTTTCTTTATTGGCGAGCAAAATGCGTTTACCGGTTTTCGCCGCAGCCATTGCGGGATGCAAACCTGCAGCGCCGACTATGGCTGCCATCACAGTATTAACCTGTTCGTGTGCAGCGACATAACTGAGCGACTCTTCACCTTGCAATACAATCGTACTTGAACCAATCGCTTTAAGCTGCAAACTTAACTCTGCAGCAGCAGATTCTTGTAGCATGACTGCGTATTGTGGAGAGTATTGTTTGCATAAATCAAACAAGCCTTTAACGTTAGTGCTCGCTGTTAAGGCAAAGACGCTAAACCGGTCTGGATGTTGCGATATGACGTCTAATGTATGCATGCCGATGGTGCCGGTGGCGCCCAGTATCGTCACATTTTGTATTTCGTGCTTAGTTAATGTGTCATGCATGCAATTGAAGGTTCGCAAAAAGAGGAAAATAAATATAAAACAAGCATATAGCTAAGGTAGGGATTAAGCCATCAATTCTATCTAAAATACCACCATGCCCTGGTAATAGTTGGCTACTATCTTTTACCCCAGCCTGACGTTTCAGGAGTGACTCAAATAAATCCCCCATGATACTTAGCACAACAATTAGCCACAACCCTGCAATCAACCAAAGACTGTAATGTAAGTAGTAAGCAAGTAAGTAGCCATACAAACTAACGGCGACAACGGCACCAGCTACCCCTTCCCAAGTTTTACCAGGGCTAATTTCCGGTGCAAGTTTATGGCGGCCAAACTTTTTTCCTGCAAAATAAGCAGCGCTGTCAGCAATCCAAACCGTAGTTAACACGCCTAATAATAACCATGGGCTGATTTTATGAAGACCGATTAAAGCAATCCAATTGGCCAGTAACAACATTAACCCTAAGACTGTCAGGCCAAGCATATGATTAATCTTTTTTCTTGAAATTAGCCAAATAGGTGCTAACACAATCCAAAACACCGTTGCCATGCCCAGCAGGCTAAAAACAAACTCATCATGGTATAGCACCAATGGCGTATTGGATGTAAAAACAAGTACCAAACCTATGATTGATGCGGCAACCACATTGCAACGCATTTGCATTGCGTTGAGCTTGATAAGATTTGACCATTCCCAAACACCAATTAACGTCGCAGCCAAAGTGAGTATTGCCCAAATCAGGTCTGAGGCTAAAAATAAAGCAGCTAAAAAGCCAGTAATAAGTACGATTGCAGTGATGACTCTAGTTTTAAGCATATTTTAAGATTTAATTTTGATTGTAATTTAGCTTAAGGTTTTATTTAATTGTGTCTAGGCATTTAGATGCCGGCAGCGATATTAACGTGGTTAAACGTTAGGTTCTGACAATTGCTCACTGGTACGACCAAATCGACGTTCACGTTTTTGATATGACTCAATCGCTAAGTTAAAAGCGGTTTCATTAAAGTCTGGCCATAGCGTATCGGTGAAATAAAGTTCCGTGTAAGCAAGTTGCCATAAGAGAAAATTACTAATCCGCTTTTCACCACCTGTACGTATAAAAAGATCCGGCTCGGGTGCATAGTTCATGGATAGATAAGGAGTTAAGTGATCTTCTTGATAGTGACCAGCCAATTGTGGGGCAGCTAATTGCATTTGATTGGCCGCTTGCAAAATATCCCAACGACCGCCGTAATTGGCAGCAATTGTCAAAGTTAGACCAGTGTTGTTGGCAGTGAGCTGTTCTGAGGCCTCAATTTTGGCAACAAGCGCGGCATCAAAACGGCTACGATCACCAATCATGATTAATTTAATATTATTTTGATGTAGCTTGGCGACTTCACGCTTCAACGCATCCATAAACAGACCCATTAAGAACGACACCTCCTCGCTGGGTCTGCGCCAATTTTCGCTACTAAACGCAAATAGCGTTAAGTAATCGACCTTGAGGCTAATACATTGCTTAACAAGGTCTCGCACGGTTTCAACACCACGTTTATGTCCTGCGATTCTCGGCAAAAAACGTTTGCGGGCCCATCGCCCATTACCATCCATGATAATGGCAATGTGCTTAGGGATTTCAGCCGCGGATGGAATGCTCTGCGTAGCGCTAGTAAAAAAAGCCAATTAACGCTCCAGTCGTGATTTGCTAATTTTCAAATCAAAATCAATTAAAACTAAAAATCGAACTGCAGACCGCTCTACTTAGTCTATCCAAGCAATATCGATAAAGTATTTTTTGTAATTTCATCTGAATTAATTTAATAACCGCTGATTAAACGGCCATCAACTCAACTTCTTTGACTTGCAACATTTTGTCGACTTCTGCAACCGCCTTGTCGGTCGATTTCTGTATATCATCTTGCGCACGATGCTCGTCATCTTCAGAAATCTCTTTATCTTTTAACATTTTTTTCAACGCATCGTTGGCATCACGGCGTACGTTACGAATTGAGACCTTGGCACCCTCAGCTTCTGTACGCACAATTTTAGTCAAATCACGGCGACGCTCTTCCGTTAGCATCGGCATCGGCACACGAATCAAATCGCCATTAGTGGCTGGATTTAGACCCAAGTCACTATCACGAATCGCTTTTTCAACTTTTCCGATCATGTTTTTTTCGTAAGGCTGCACGTTAATCGTACGCGCATCACCTAGGTTGACGTTAGCTACTTGACCAACCGACACCATTGAGCCGTAATATTCGACCATTACATGATCCAGCAAGCCCACATGCGCACGTCCTGTACGGACTTTGGCTAAATCATTTTTAAGTGCCTCTAATGATTTCTGCATTTTTTGCTCTGCATTTTTTTTGACATCTTCAAGCATTTGCTTCTCCAACTAAAATCTTATGTTTTTTATAATGTGTAATATTTTTAGGTTAATGTTAAAACACCCTGCCTAAAGTGATGCCGTTATGTAGCAATACCTTACGACAAACGCCCAAGTAATATGTTAGGGCAATACCATAGTGCCTTCGTCTTCGCCCATGACCACTTTTTTCAGTGCACCCTGCTTGAATATACTAAACACAGCAATAGGTAGTTTTTGATCACGGCATAAAGTGAGTGCGGTCGCGTCCATCACTTTAAGGTTTTTAATAATGGCTTCATCAAAAGTAATGGTTTTATAACGCATTGCCTCTGAATTGGTTTTGGGATCATCAGTATAAACACCATCTACTTTAGTGGCCTTAATGACAATCTCTGCATTCATTTCCATACCGCGTAATGCCGCTGCGGTATCTGTAGTAAAGAAAGGATTGCCTGTACCCGCTCCAAAAATCACCACACGACCTTCTTCTAAATAACGTATCGCCTTGCCACGGATATATGGCTCAACGACTTGCTCAATATTCAATGCGGACTGCACACGACTTACGATACCCGCATGCTTCATTGCATCTTGTAACGCCAGTGCGTTCATCACCGTGGCCAACATACCCATGTAATCTGCAGTTGCTCTATCCATACCAACTGCGGCTGGTGCTACGCCACGGAAAATATTACCGCCACCAATTACCACTGCAACTTGCACCCCTAAATCCACGACTTCTTTTACTTCGTTGACGATACGGGTAATAGTTGCGCGATTGATACCATAGGCATCATCGCCCATTAATGCCTCGCCAGAAAGTTTAAGTAAGATGCGCTTATAGGCTGGTACGGCCATAGTATTCCTCTTTTTTAAGTTTGCTTATTTAAGCATAAAAACACTGATTCAGGCATAAAATTAAGCGCCAGAAATGCAAAATCAGCGCCGAATTTCCATTAAAAAAAATGGACTAAGCATTTTTGCTTAATCCATTTTTAGCCTTGCT
>DIZU01000198.1:27544-27921 GCA_002429455.1 Methylotenera sp. UBA6020
GTCACTTCTTTTAAGAATTTTTGCACTGTACCATCAGCAATTTTTTCTAGCATAGCCTCTGGCTTGCCGGCTTCTTTCGCTTTTTCAATCGCAACACGACGTTCTGTTTCAATCAAGCTGGCATCAATACCGGAAGCATCTAATGACTTAGGTTTAGCTGCTGCAATGTGCATGGCGATATCTTTTGCCAAAGTATCGTCACCACCGACCAAGTCAACTAATACACCAATTTTGCTACCATGAACATAGCTAGAAAGCTTGCCTTGCACCACTGGGCGCACAAAACGACGTGGCGTGATATTCTCACCAATTTTACCCACCAATTGTGCACGGGTATCTTCAACTGTTGAATCACGCATCGCAAGCTGGCTAACCGC
>DIZU01000018.1:0-226 GCA_002429455.1 Methylotenera sp. UBA6020
TGATCAAGCGGCAACCCGGGTGCTTAGCTCAGTTGGTAGAGCGTCGCCCTTACAAGGCGAATGTCAGCGGTTCGACCCCGTTAGCACCCACCATTTTCACGATACGCTGTTGTATTTCATAACGCTATGCTTGGTTTTGCCTTTGGAATACAGGCAGTTTGGAGTGGTAGTTCAGTTGGTTTAGAATACCTGCCTGTCACGCAGGGGGTCGCGGGTTCGAGTCCCG
>DIZU01000018.1:326-4571 GCA_002429455.1 Methylotenera sp. UBA6020
GGTAGTTCAGTTGGTTAGAATACCTGCCTGTCACGCAGGGGGTCGCGGGTTCGAGTCCCGTCCACTCCGCCAATTACAATCGGTCTGCCGCTTAAACGCGGCAAGTGCCACAAACTGAAGTCTTCCGTAAGGTCAGGGTCCCCTGTCCGACATTGCGAATGTAGAGCAGATTAGTTTAGATAATCTGCTCTATGAAAACACATCGAATTCACTTGCGCTTCACTTTTTTGGCAGCCAGTTGCGCGCCACCTGAAACACCATCCAGCCACCTTGCAGCCATTTTCCAACCCGAGTCGGACGCAACACGGCGAGCAAGGCGACGGCACCAACCATCAAACTAGGATGTCGTTTGACATAGTGTAGCGCAAGCAAACCACGATCAGCCAGCGCCAAGGGTGCGCGCCATGATTCGAGGTTTTGAGCCAATGCTGCACGCTGCGCTGCGGCTTGCGCCACGAGCTGTTGGCGACGTTCGGCTAGACGGGCCAATTTCTTATTCATCTGATTTACCTAACGGTTTATTCATCTACTTTGCTGATCTGGTGTTAATCTGCTGATGGTCTTTTGATAACTCTGCCAAACTGGTTGCAAATATCCTAGGCATAGTCCTCAATGCGTTTATCGCAATCCCACATAAAATTGCTCCGGCGATCAGGAAAATGCCCGTTAGTGCAGACAGCACCAACAGCCGGTGGGTATTCCAAAATACCACCGCAATTAGAATGGACAATAACACCACGCCTACACAAAGGCAAAATAGTGACACAAACGCCATTACTAATACTGACAATAGCCGTTGCCGTTCCTCTTCCAAGTCCGTGCAAAGAAGATCAAGACGGGTATGCGCGATAGCGATCATGGTGGCTGTCAGGTTTTTCAGAGACGCCAATAGCCCTTCATTTGCCATATTGGATTCTGCAGCCAGTTTCAGTCTAGCGCCGACCAATGAGCAGGCCGATTACAAGGCCAATACCAGCCGCAACGCCAACCGCTTGCCATGGGTTTTCGTGCACATACTCATCGGTTACTTTGGCCGCGATTTTGGTCTTTTCCACTAGTGCATCTTGTGCATCAGCCATCTTCGCTTTTGCTACAGCAAGAGATTCCTCTGCCTTGGTGCGCAATGTCGCAATCGCTTCCCCACCTTGATGGGCTGTAGCCTTGACCAGCGCTTCCGCGTCAGCCACTACAACTTTGAAGTCAGCAATTAGTTGTTCTTTTGTAACGTCTGAAAACTCCGTTTCAGCAGGTAAGTTTTTCGTGTTCATTGCAGATTCTCCTCAAGTTACTGATGTTAAGTAAAAAATGTGACAACAATCCTACAGCGGAATTCCACGGACTTTCTGATCAATGATCCGTTTACCAATGCTACCCTTTGCACAATGTTTCATCAAGCTCGTTTCCCTTAAAGGATCGCCCGGTTGCTGGTTCTAGCAACATCACCAGTATAATAACTGGCAAAAATTTGTGCGTGAGTATCTATGGACAGTTTAGCCTTAGGTACACAATTCATCCTACGCGGAATTGGGTTGCAAGATTGATATAAAACAAATAGACCGATAAAAAGTAAAAAAACTACACTACTCCAAGACAAAAATATAAGACAAAGTTTTTCGCATTTTTAATGTCTCTTGCTTGTGGCGCTAATCATTTTGTAGTGATTGTAAAATTTTGCGTACCGGCGTGGGAATTGCCGCACCAATCGCATCTTCGATGCTCAGCCATACCTGTCCAGGTTGACAAACTTTCGCACTGAGTTTTAGCACCTGTAATGGCTGTGGTTGAATATGTAATTTAAAGTGGGTAAAAGCGTGACTCAATATGCGTAGCGGCTTGCCTGCTTGTGCGCTGATACCAAAGCGACTGTGCGCTATTGCTTCGATATTATCGTTAGTCTCAGCCTCAGGAAAGCTCCACAAGCCACCCCAAATGCCAGTCGGCGGACGTTTTTCTAGCATGACTTCATCACCGTTTAACAATATCAGCATGGTGGTGTGTTTTTCAGGAATAGTTTTACGTGGTTTAGGCGTTGGCAATTCATGCACACGCAGCTGTATATAGGCCGCACAGGTTTGATTGATCGGGCAGGCACTGCATTTCGGTTTGGCCCTGGTGCACAGGGTGGCGCCCAAATCCATCAGGCCTTGTGTATAGGCGACCATCTGTTGTTTTGGTAGCAAGGTGTCAGCTAATCCCCATAACTCTTTTTCAACTTTTGGTGCGCCAGGCCAGCCTTCAATTAAAAAATGTCTGGCGAGCACACGTTTAACATTGCCATCCAATATGGTTTGTATTTGATTAAATGCGAATGAAGCGATGGCCGCCGCAGTGGAACGGCCAATGCCGGAAAGGGTTTGTATGGTATCAAAATCTTGTGGAAACTGACCGCCATGCACATTCATAATGGTGACAGCGGCGTTGTGTAGATTTCGTGCACGCGAGTAATAACCCAAGCCGCTCCAATATTGCAGTACTTCTTCTTGCGTGGCATTGGCCAGCGTTGCAATAGTTGGAAACCGTTGCATGAACTTGCTGTAATAGCCAACAACCGCCGTCACTTGAGTTTGTTGCAGCATGATTTCCGACACCCAAATAGCATAGGGCTCTGTGGTGTTTTGCCAAGGCAAGTCATGCCGCCCATGCACTTTTTGCCAAGTGATCAGGCGGTCTGCAAAATCAGACATCAGTGATTTTACTTAAATTTTTGCTTAGATTATTTACTGACATGGTTGCCTAAAAATTGAGCAATTTTTTAAGTTTTTTCGCAGCCTGTTCTTTGGCCTGATCTTCAACAGATTTAGGTGCCTCTGCAGGTGCGGCGGGTTGTGCGGGTGCAGCTCCAGTATTGGCAGGTGCGGCTGGCGTAGCGGGTCCAGCGGCCTTTTTCTTACCCAAAAGTCCTGTTAGCGCCTCAACTTTATCGCCTCCACCCATTAATTCTTTCACGGCCGCGCCTTTTTCGCCACCTACTTTATCCAGCAAGTTCGACTTGGCTAATGCTGTAGCAATCGAGGCAAAGTCCATTCCATATTTTGGATTAGAAAATGAGCCAGTAATTTTTACCGGAATAGCAAAGCCGGCTAAGGCATCTAAATCAGCACCACCCTGGCCCTTGAGCGACTTCACCACCGTAGGTTTGGCCAGGTAATTGATAGTTTCGTTGCCGATATCTATATCACCGCGGCTATCGCCTTTACCCAAACGCAGAATCGGCGCTTTCATGGTTAGGTCTTCGTTGTGTGCCACGCCGTTTTTAATGTCAAAAGAGGCTGACAGTTCACTAAAATCAGTTTTTTTGGTTTGGTCGGCGCCAACGCTGCTCTTATCTTTCAGAATGTTTACCTTGGATTTAACCTCGCGTAGTGTTCCAGCGATATCTATCCCTTTGATCGCGCCATCCACCAGGTTAACCGCCGCTTTGCCAGCCAGCGCTTTTTTAAGTGCATTTACACTATTGCCAGAGGTCGTGACATCAACATTGAGCGTGCCTTTGCCACTCAGCATGTTGTTGTTGATGGCATCAACCAGTAACGGCCCAATCGCGATACCTTTCATCTCCTGTTTAAAGGCGATGCTTGGTGTGCTACGCGCATCCACTTTTAACAGGCCGTTCATGCTGCCTTGATACAAATTGGCGGAAAATGGTGAAAGCGTTGCTACACCACCTTCGGCTTTTAAGCCGACATGCACGTTCTCAGTTTTAACATTGGCAAGTTTAAGCCAGCCGATTTTCGCTTCGCCCGAAGCATTCAACTTTTTTAGCGCACTCAAATCAATCGGCGTGTCGGCGGTATTTTTAACGGCTGGCCGGTCACTTTTTGTGATGTATTTATCGGCGTCCAGTTTGTCGATATTCACATTAAAGCTATAAATCGGGTCGCTAAAGCGGGCAATCCCGACATTGGCGTTGATTTGGCTATCGTCTACTTTTGCGGTCAGTGGATTCAGGCTTAATTTCTGACCATCGGCTTTCAAATCAATGCGGATATTTGAGGCTTTGGTTTTGCCATATTTAAGGTTACCGATACGTAAGCTGCCATCAGCATTCAACGCCTTAAGCGCACTTAAATCAAGCGGCTTGTCGGTAGTGTTTTTCACGGCTGGCTGCTCACTTTTGGTGATGTATTTATCGGCATCGAGCTGATCAATATCCAAACCAAACGTATAAAGCGGTTTAGCAAATTGACTAATACTAAAACTGCCTTTAATTTGGCTGTCATCCACTTTTACGTTGAGGCCACTTAG
>DIZU01000018.1:4798-22650 GCA_002429455.1 Methylotenera sp. UBA6020
TAGGTTTAGTTGCCTGGTCAGACTTGTTGCCCAACAGTTTGTTGAGGTTAAGTTTGTCGGCATTGAGGTTGAATTTGATGCTAGGTTTTTTGAAGCTAGCGACTGCAACATCACCGTTGAGCTTGGTTTCATCAATGTTTAAGCTAAAGTTACTGTTAGCCTGCTCGTTTTTGATATCGGTATGCGCGGCTAAATTGAAGCTACCCTGCATGCTGCCATTGGGTAATGCCGGATCTTTAATCTCCAAGTTGCCAACTAGTTTTGGTAAGTCAAAAATCAAGCTTTCAAGGTTGCCTTTAAATGGTGAGGAAAACTTGCCATTGATCGTGCGTTTACCTTGTACACCAGAAATATCTCCGGTGATACCGCTGCTTTGCAATGCTTTGGGTGAGCCTTTGATGTCGGCCAATATCAAATTGGCTTTAAAGGTATCGCCAGCTTTTTCTTGTACCAAACTCAATGTGGTTTTTTGACTGGTGACTTCATCTTTTTGTGCTTTCAATTCAGGCGCACTTAAAGCTATGGTAAGTTTTGCACCGCTAAACTGACCTGAAGCCGTTAGCTTTAAGCCGTCAATTAAAAATTCTTTGGTATCAGGTTTTGCATCAATGTCGCCGCTGGCCGTAATCTTGACGTCTTTGCCACCGAGTAAATCACCTTTAATTACAGCATCTAAACCTTTAGCCACAAAGTGCTTGGTTTCTGGATCCACTAAAAAGTTACCTTTTAGTTTGACCTTTGCAGCAACTGCCGGCTGGTTCGCCGTGATAGAAAAATCCGTGTCTAAATCAACCGGCTCGGCCAAGGCGATGTGGCCAGATTTCAGGTTAAATTTAGAGATGTTGTATTTAGCGCCAGAGGCTTCATCGCTATAGTTGGCGACAGAGTTGGTGATTTTGACGCCATCGATATCAAATTTGATGTCTGGAGATTCTTCATCGTCTTTACTGAGTAAATCATCAAAATTGGTGCTGCCATCTTTATATTTCACAATGTTGGCGCGGGCGCCATCAATGTAAACGGTATCTACAATCAATTGTTTTCTGAGCAAAGGCAATAATGCCAGCGATACTTTAACGCTCTCTACCGCTGCAAATTCAGCGCTGTTTTTATGTTCTGAAAGTGAAACTTTGCCTAAGTTAGCGCCAATTTTTGGCCAAAAAGCGAGTTTGATGTCACCATCCAGTTTTAATGTTCGGTCTTTTTTAGCCTGCACCAAATCAATAATTTGTTGTTTGTAATCGTTGGGATTGAATGTGGTGGCCACGATGGCGACCAAAATCAATGCCAGGCTGATTAAGCTGCCTAAGCCAATTGCAGAATATTTAAGGAGTTTTTTCATGATGACTCTCACAACAAAGTTTGCAAAATCTTAACACTTTTCCGAGTCTAGCATTACTAAAGCCTACGGGTATGTACGCTAGGCATGTTAACGGCGTGATACGAATGCTATGGGACGATTATGTCCAAAAAAAGTGGCTAAGCGCTGCCGCACCAAATTTCCACACCACATAAATCAACAGGCTGTAAAAAACCACAGTTAATAGCAAACATAGCAAGGCAAAAATCGCCATCAAGCCATCATGTTCAATGTCGCCTGTGCAATAAAACAATACCGCCAGGCTGGGAAACAGGTTTTTGAATGGCACGATGCCGCCCAATGGAATAGCCACTAATACGCCGACCGCCATAAAAATAAAGCCACCTAGTTGTTGACCTAACTTGCCTTCAACTAAAAAGCTCAAACGCGGCTTGGTAAAGCGACGACAAAAACCGATGATGCTTAGACAAGTTTTCACTAAGCCTTGTCGCATGCGCAAGCTTAAAGTTACCGCTCGAATTTTTGGTGGCAAAACCAAAGCTTGCTCACCCTTATATAGCTGTAAGCCGAGGGCAATGAAAGCGGCGCTGCCAATAAGCGCAAAAAAACCTAAAGGTATCGGTTGTAAAAAAGGTAAAACTGCAAGCGTGGCGGTGAAGGTGTAGGCTTGATGATCCAGCTTATCCATCGCCTCGCCAAAGGCCAATGGTTCAGTTGCCGCTGGTGCTGCGAATAAGTTAAGCGTCGTTACTAAGTCATCATACCGGTTCATAAGAACCTCGTTTTATAGCGCCCAAAAATACACCAGTACGATTGCGCCAAACACAATGCGGTACCAAGCGAACACTTTGAAGTCATGCGTGGCGACAAAGCGTAGCAGCATTTTAATTACGATCAAGGCCGATATAAATGCGGTGATAAATCCAACAGCAAACATCGCCAGGTCGTCTATTGCCAACAGCCGCCAGTTTTTGAGCAGATCATACCCGGTCGCGGCAAACATGATTGGTATCGCCAAAAAGAACGAAAACTCGGTAGCTATTTGACGGTTAAGGCCAAATACCATACCACCCAAAATGGTCGCACCGGCGCGTGAAACGCCCGGAATCAGCGCCAGCGATTGGGCAAAGCCAATTTGGATCGCTTGTTTTCTCGTGATATTGTCGATGTGATTGGTACTAGTGTTAATCCCCGCTTCGGTATAACTGGTGCTAGCATTTAACGATTTATTTTCTATGAATAAAATAACAAAGCCGCCCACTATCAGGGCTATTGCAACCGTTAGAGGAGAGAATAAATAGGCTTTAATTGCATCATGAAAAGCCAAGCCTAGCAAAGCGGCAGGCAAAAAAGCTAATGACAAATTGATGACAAATTTATATGCGTTAGATTGCTGGCTAGTTTGGTTGGAATGTCCCGGATTTGTAAGGTACGGACATGCAAGATCTAGTGCAGTTTTCATTAACTTTTTTCTATACTCCCAGCACACCGCTAAAATGGCCGCCAGTTGAATGACAATTTCAAAGACTTTACCTTTGTCATCGTTAAAATTAAGTAAATCACCGGCAATAATTAAATGCCCGGTACTGCTAATAGGTAAAAATTCGGTTACCCCTTCTACTAAACCAAGTATGAGGGCTTTAAGCAATAGTATTATATCCATGGAGTCACTTTATCAGGTTTGGTCTTTTTATCAGGGCTGTAAAATCAAAAAGGGCGATTAATCGCCCTTCTCTGCATCTTACACAAAGATTATTTCAGCATACTTAAAAGTGTACCGAGTAGGTTGCCGGAATCGGCCGGTACTTCGCCATTTGGGGTCATTTTATCGACCATGTTAGGTAAATGCTGGGCAATTTGGCCGCTTAATATTTCAGGCGTAATGCCAAATTTTGCCGCCATCTCAGCAATTGCGCCGCTACCTAATACGCTGGAAATTTGATCCGCCGAAATAGTTAAGTTTTCACCTTTGCCAACCCATGATGCGGCTTGCTCAGCAAGGCCGCCATCTTTGAGTTTTTCTAAAATGCCGCTTAAGCCGCCATTTTGGTTAAACAGCTCCATAGCGACTTGTGCCATTCTGCCTTGTTCGCTGTCTAGTTTGCCTAAAACTGCACCAGCTAAGTTATCAAATAAACCCATGATTAATCCTTAAAAATTGACACCGGAAATCATAACTCAAAAACGTTCATTATTTCGCAAGTAACGCCACTGCCCTACCGGTAATTTACCTAAATTTACACTGCCGATACGAATGCGCTTTAAACCTACTACGTGCAATCCTACCATCTCGCACATGCGGCGAATTTGGCGTTTTTTGCCTTCGCGCAACACAAAGCGTAGCTGATCTTCATTTTGCCAACTGACTTTGGCGGGCTTAAGTTTTACATCATCTAAACTTAAGCCATAATTGAGCAGCTTCATATTAGCTTCGCTTAAGTTTCCCTCTACACGCACCAGGTATTCTTTTTCTACAGTTGAATCTTCGCCAATCAAATGCCGCGCCACGCGGCCATCTTGAGTAAGCACTAACATTCCGGTGGAATCAATATCCAGGCGGCCTGCAGGCGCTAGGCCGTGCAGGAATCCGCGTTGAAATTGTTTAGGGTTATGTGTGTGCAGCTCCGGATCATCCGGCCATTGGTTGTCGGGATGAATTAATACAATCGCTGGCTGGTAGCCATCTTCTGCCTGTCCACTGACATAGCCCACCGGCTTGTGCAAAATAATCGTTACGTTTTCAGCCTGATGCTCTTGCGCATAGCTACTGATGATGATTTCAGCGTCCGGGTTAATGCGCGAGCCTAAGGTATCAATAATCACGCCATCCACTTTTACCCAGCCATTCACTATCCACTCATCCGCTTCACGACGCGAACAAATCCCCAGTTCGGCCATGCGCTTAGACAGTCGTGGCAACTCAGGGTTGCTAGCCACAGGTTTGGAGGCAGCATAAGCTGCACGCGACTGATTCGATTCGCCAGCTTCAAAACCATCGCGCACCTTGCCGCCACGGCGTGGCGCTTGCCGGTATTGCGGTTCGTCACTTGTAAATCGTGTATTTGACGCTGGTCTACTGCGTTGCGGTCTGTCCGCTTGCCGGCCTTCAGGATTTCTAGGTTCAAATGACCCGGTTTCTGCTGGCTTTGCTTGTCTAGGTGCGTTTTCTGAAACTTCAGTTTGGCGCGGCTTCCCGTCAAACCGGTGATTACGCTGTCCGGTTTTTGCTGCAGGATTTGGTGCGGACTCTGGTCTTATTGGCTGCGACTCGTCTTTGGTCGGTATTATTGCTTTTGGTGGCGCTACGCTACGGTCACGCTGTGCAGCACCGGTGCGTCGCACAGGTGCTTTGGTAGCTTTAACATGCTCGCTATCGGGTTTTTTGCTGAGTTTAATGGTAGTCAAAATAATCTGTATTCATATAATTTATAGGTCTATTTTAACAAAATAAAGCCACATGCTCTTAATTATTAAAGGCATTTGACTGCTTAACTTAAGAAGTGGTTCTGTTTAAGTCGTATTTGGTAAAGCGCTCGCAGTAACCAGCGCGGCAAGAAAATAAAAAAGCAGGCGCTAGGCCTGCTTTCGGTATAACTTAATATTTACTACTTAAACCTTTTGATAAACTTCGCTGCCTTTTTTCACAAACTCAATGGCTTTTTCTTGCATGCCTTTATTCAGCGCATCTTGCTCTGAAATATTCAAAGTTGCAGCGTAGTCGCGCACATCTTGCGTGATTTTCATCGAGCAGAAATGTGGACCGCACATTGAGCAGAAGTGCGCTTGTTTTGCACCTTCTTGCGGCAGGGTTTCATCATGGAATTCCTTGGCTTTTTCCGGATCCAGGCCTAGGTTGAATTGATCATCCCAACGGAATTCAAAGCGCGCTTTACTTAAGGCATTGTCGCGAATTTGCGCACCGGGGTGGCCTTTTGCCAAGTCAGCAGCGTGCGCGGCAATTTTGTAGGTGATGATGCCTACGCGTACGTCTTCTTTGTCTGGCAGGCCCAAATGCTCTTTTGGTGTTACATAGCAAAGCATTGCACAGCCATACCAGCCAATCATTGCAGCACCGATGCCCGATGTAATGTGATCGTAACCTGGTGCGATGTCTGTAGTTAATGGGCCTAATGTGTAGAACGGGGCTTCACCACAATGCTCAAGTTGCAGTTCCATGTTTTCCTTGATCAAATGCATAGGCACGTGGCCAGGGCCTTCGATCATGCACTGCACGTCATGCTTCCAGGCAATTTGTGTCAATTCACCTAGTGTTTTAAGTTCGGCAAATTGTGCTTCATCGTTGGCATCGTAAATTGAACCTGGACGTAAACCATCACCCAAGCTGAATGAAACGTCATAGGCTTTCATGATTTCGCAGATGTCTTCAAAATGCTCATATAGGAATGACTCTTTATGATGCGCTAAACACCATTTCGCCATGATAGAACCGCCGCGCGACACAATGCCGGTCATGCGTTTTGCCGTCATTGGGATGTAAGCCAAGCGCACACCGGCATGGATAGTGAAGTAATCCACGCCTTGTTCGGCCTGTTCAATCAGCGTATCGCGGAAGATTTCCCACGTGAGGTCTTCGGCCTTGCCGTCTACTTTTTCTAGTGCTTGGTAGATAGGCACGGTGCCAATCGGCACTGGCGAGTTACGGATGATCCATTCACGGGTTTCGTGGATGTTTTTACCTGTCGATAAATCCATCACGGTATCGCCGCCCCAACGCGTACCCCACACCATTTTTTCAACTTCTTCGCTGATTGAAGAGCCAAGCGCAGAGTTGCCGATATTGGCGTTGATTTTCACCAGAAAATTACGGCCAATAATCATTGGTTCGATTTCCGGATGGTTAATGTTCAATGGGATAATGGCACGGCCAAGTGCCACTTCACTGCGTACAAATTCAGGGGTGATGACTTGCGGTATATTGGCGCCAAAATCGTGGCCTTTATGTTGCTTTTGCAACAGTTCGCTCATGTTTTCACGGCGTTGATTCTCACGGATGGCAATGTATTCCATCTCCGGTGTGATAATGCCTTTGCGTGCGTAGTGCATCTGGCTCACGTTCATGCCAGCTTTGGCGCGGCGTGGTTTGCGCAGTAAGTTGAAACGCATTTCTGCCAGAGCCGGGTCAGTTTTACGTTGATGGCCAAATTCTGAACTTGGGCCGTCTAGTTGCTCTGTGTCGTTACGTTCTTCAATCCAGCCCGCGCGTAAAGCAGGCAAGCCATTGCGAATATCAACGTTGATATTAGGGTCTGTGTATGGGCCGCTAGTGTCGTAGACCATGACTGGCGGATTTTTTTCTGCGCCAAACATTGACGGCGTATCGCTCAGTGAAATTTCACGGAACGGTACTTGAATATCTGGGCGTGAGCCTTGTATGTAGATTTTGCGCGAATTGGCAAAAGGTTGTTTGGTTGCAGGATCAATCTCAGCCGTTTCGCTAACGAATTTGGTGAGATTTTTTTGCAGATTCTTGTCGGTGGCGTTCACTTGGTGCTCCTTATGGCAATAACGTAAGAAGCAAAGTGAAGTTTCGCTTTGCTTCTGGGAGGTGTATAGGAAAGCATCAAGATGCTTTCCTACGGCGGCATTACCCGCATCAGGTTCAAAGGGTGATTCTCACTATCTTCCAGAAACTTCTCTAAAATATAGACCCCTAGCAATGAACGAAAAATACGCTAAAGTAGCAATAAATGCAAGCGTTTATCTGTATAAATGTTCAACATAAACACCCGAAATAAATTGCTAAACTGAGTGTTTTCATGCGGTTATGCATAGCTGGCCATAAGATGCGCTCTAAACAAGATAATTCGCTATTGGTTCTATTGAAATTTTTTTGTTAAACTAGATTTCATGGAAAAACTATAAAAAAGTAACTTAACTTTTGCATTGGTCAATTTATGGCATTGATGACCTATCTGCTGTACTACGTGGTTGCGATTACTGCGCTTTTCTTTCATTTCACAGGGCATTTGGCGCGTTGGGGTATGGAATGGGTTATATTGGCTCTCGCCATCACGGTGTTTCCAGTGGTGCTGTACTTATAATGTTGGCCTTATTTATTAAAATTTCGCGTGACTTTTTGGTTACGGGTTAGCGATTCTTGTTATTCACCAGATATAGCCACGTTAGGCGCTGACCTAACTTAATCCGTAGACCTTAATTTAGGCCATATACGGGCTTCTAAATTTGTATTTGGCCTATTTAATAGTTACCGTGGTTTCAATGATAGAAAACTTAATGTTTAGGTATACCGCATGGAATTGCATTACAAAACAAAGTTAAAAACATTTTTCGCCTTTTTGGTAATAGCCAACACATTATTGTTTTTGGTGATGGCTTATTGTCACTGGCTAAGCACCGATCCAAAATCTGCGGTATTCGTAGATTTTTGGGGCAGATTTACCGTGTATTCACTGTGGTTTATTGGTTTTGCGCTCTATGTTAAATATCTTTCGCCTGTAAAGCCGTTAAGAAATCTTGTGTTGTTTTTGATCTGCCTCAATATCCCGTTATTTTTGTTGTTGGCGTACTTCGATAAAGTCAGCAATACCCCTGACACGATAGTATTCGTGGATTTTTGGGGCAGAATCACCGTATATTCGTTATGGTTTATTTGCTACGAGGCCTACCGAAAGTATGTGCAGTAAACACCCGTTACACTAGATTCGTGCATTAGACTTCACACAAACATTGCTTGTGAAGTCTATGTATTCTGAAATCCAGATCTCTTAAAACTCAAGCCTAATATTCAGCCGCTTAATTCTCTATAAGCTATGACGCCACATATAAAAAGTGACGTTCGATTATCTAGTCAGCTTTACTTACTAACTTAACAGTGTTAACTTAACGTTGTTAAGTTAAACTTATATTTGCGATGCCGCCTAAAATTAAATCACTAGAAGACCGTGAAAAACTGCGCACCAGCATATTGGATGCTGCACGTACGCTATTTGTAGCGCGTGGCATCGAGGCTGTTTCCATGCGGGAGATAGCAAAAAAAATCAATTATTCGGCCACCACTTTATATCATCACTTTGCCGATAAAGAGGCGTTGCTACAGGCGGTGTGTGATGAAGATTTTTTAGCGCTCGCCAGTGGCATACGCGAGATTATGCAAATACCTGATTTAATTATGCGGATTCAGGCCTTGAGTAAAGGCTATGCCATGTTTGCGCTACAACATCCTAATCATTATCGCCTCATGTTCATGACACCACGCACGCCGTGTAATTTAGATATCACCAAAATTCAGCAAGGAAACACCGAGCAAGACGCTTATGCCCAATTGAAGTTAGTGGTGCAAGAGGCTTTTGACGCTGACTTATTCAAGCCAGAGCTCATCGACTATGAGCTTATTGCCCAGACTTTATGGGCAAGTACGCATGGCGTGTGTTCACTTGAAATTGCGCTGGGTCATGAGACTTGGATTCACTGGGCAGACGTAGGGGCGCGTTTGAATTTAATGCAAAGTGCAATTTTACGTGGTCTGCTACGTCATCATGAAAGTCTGAATTAAATGAAAATCACATCACTTGGCTTAGTGTTATTAACCTTGCTGGCTGGCTGTGATAAGCCGCCACAACCAGCCCAGCCGCCGCGCCCAGCCTTGGTGATGGAGGTTGGTGCAACGGCTGTGGCAAATGCCATGGCCTTGGTAGGTGAAGTTCACCCCAGATACGAATCCAGTCAGGGCTTCAGAATCAGTGGCAAAGTGATTGAACGTAAGGTGGACGTTGGTGCGTATGTTAAAAAAGGCCAGGTGATTGCAAGACTGGATGCCGCCGATACTAACTTAAGCGCGGCGGCAGCGTTGGCGGATGTACGTGCGGCAGAAGCTAGTTATGCACTTGCGCTGGCCGAGGTCGAGCGGCAGCGCCAGTTGTTTGCCAAAAAATTCATATCTGCTTCAGCGTTGGATATTCGTGAGGCCGAGCTTAAAACCTCAGGTGCACGGCTGGCACAAGTCAAGGCGCAAGCCAATGTTTCTGGCAATCAAACGCAATATGCAAACTTAACCGCAGACCGCGATGGCGTGGTCACAATGATACATGCCGAACCTGGCCAAGTCGTACAGGCTGGTGAGGCGGTGGTGCAAATTGCAGATACCAAAGAAATTGAAGTATTGGTTGCTGTGCCGGAGTCGCGCATGGCAGAAGTGAAAGTGAATGCAGCGGTTACGGTCAAAATGTGGGCAAATCCGCAAAAAGCTTACGCTGGGATTGTTCGCGAAATTTCGCCAGCGGCAGATTCTGCCACGCGTGCATTTAATGTGCGTGTGAGTGTTAAAGAGGCGGATGAAGCGGTCAAGCTGGGCATGACCGCCGGCGTAAAATTCAATCAGCAGGCTATAGCGCAAGGTGCAAAACAAGATGCAGCCTTGCTCATACCTACCAGTGCGCTTACTGAAATCAATGGCAAAAAAACCGTTTGGGTGATTGATGCCAATAACAAAGCGCAGCCACGAGAGGTGGTGGCTGGCCAGTTTAGGGAAGATGGTGTATTAATAACCAGTGGCCTGCAAGCGGGTGAAAAAATTGCCATTGCGGGCGTGCACACCCTCATTAAAAACCAGCTAGTGACGCCTATCGTTAGAGCCTTGCCATGAGTGAAGTGGATCAAGGTAATGAAATATCGGAGACCCGCACAGATAGCTTAGCGCAAAGTACGGCGTCTAGCATGCGGTTTAATTTGTCTGATTGGGCATTACAGCATCAAACGCTGGTGTTGTATCTGATGTTGGTACTCACTATCGCTGGATTGATTTCCTATACTAAGCTGGGTCAATCTGAAGATCCGCCGTTTACCTTTAAGGTGATGTTGGTGCACACCACTTGGCCAGGTGCCAGTGCGCAAGAAGTTGAGCAACAGGTCACCGATAAGCTTGAAAAGAAAATCCAAGAAGTCCCCCATCTGGATTACTCCAGCAGCTACTCTCGGCCGGGAGAGTCAATGATTTTTGTTGTGGCCAAAGATGACACACTGTCAAAAGATATTCCGGAAGTCTGGTATCAGGTACGCAAAAAAATTGGCGATATTCGCAATACCTTGCCACAAGGTATTGATAGCCTGACTTTTAACGACGAATTTAGCGACGTGTACGGCAGCATGTATGCTTTGACTGGCGATGGCTTTGATTATGCCGCGCTCAAAAAGCAGGCAGAGTTGATTAGAACTGAGCTGCTAAAAGTAAAGGATGTCGCTAAAGTCGATTTTTTTGGCGAGCAAAAGCAACGCATTTTTATTGAGCTTTCAAATGCTAAGTTCGTGACATTAGGCATTAACACCGCCACACTGGTCAATATATTGCAGGCGCAAAATGCCGTGGTGTCTGCCGGTACTTTTAATTCAACTACAGAACGCATACGCCTCGCCGTATCAGGGCGTTACAGTACATTAGAAGATTTGCGTAACTTGCGCGTGCGTGCGAATCATCAGGATTATCGGCTAGGCGACGTTGCGCGTGTCTATCGTGGCTATGAAGATCCGCCACGTGACCGCGTACGTTTTCAAGGCAAAGATGCGCTGCTCTTGGGCGTGAGCATGAAAGATGGCGGCGATGTGATTGCCTTGGGTCATGCGCTGGATAAAACAATTATGCATATTCAGCAGCAACTAACCGTAGGGCTAGACCTCAATACGGTCACCTCGCAGCCGAAAATTGTGGCAAATTCAGTTAGCGACTTTGTTAAGTCGCTGGTCGAGGCCTTGGTGATTGTACTGGGTGTGAGCCTGATTTCATTGGGTTGGCGTAGCGGTATTGTCGTTGCTATTACTATCCCGGTAGTGTTGGCCAGCACGTTTTTAGTGATGTACCTCAATGGTATCGGGCTACATAAAATCTCACTGGGTGCGCTGATTTTAGCGTTGGGCTTGCTGGTGGATGATGCCATTATTGCGGTGGAAATGATGTCGTCTAAAATGGAGCAAGGCTGGGATAGAGTTAAAGCAGCATCGTTTGCCTATCACTCAACCGCAATGCCTATGCTGACTGGCACACTGGTCACCGTGGCCGGATTTTTACCCATTGCGACTGCCGCCTCATCTACCGGCGAATACACGCGGTCTATTTTTCAGGTGTCTGCGATTGCGTTGATCATTTCGTGGTTTGCTGCGGTGATATTTGTACCATATTTGGGCTACCACCTATTGCCTGACTATTTGTCAGAACAAGCTGTTCAAGACTCTCGACTCAAGGCCTGGATTAAAGCGCGTTTCAATCTCAAGTCAGGTCTGCATCAAAATGCAATACCACAAAACCACCATCATGACATTTACAACAGCCGGTTTTACCGGACATTTCGTGCGCTTGTCACGGCCTGTGTGCGTTACCGCAAAACCGTCATTGCCATCACGCTAGCTTTATTTGTGTTGTCTATTCTCGGTTTTGGCAAGGTGCAACAACAATTCTTTCCTGACTCGACTAGGCTGGAGTTGATTGTGGATCTGCGTATGACAGAAGGTGCCTCATATGTTGCCACCGATGCACAGGTGAAAAAGTTGGAGCATTGGTTGCATGCATGGAATGAAAAGAACAAAGGGTTGGACAACTTTGTAGCCTACATCGGCACAGGCGGACCACGCTTTTACTTGCCACTGGATATTCAATTGGCGCATCGTGGCTTTGGCCAATTTGTGATTTTAAGCAAAACTTTGGCCGCGCGTGAAACATTGCGTAAAGATTTGCTTAACCTGTTTGCAAATGATTTTCCGGCATTACGCGGTTCGGTGTTGCGACTGGAAAATGGCCCGCCAGTGGGTTTCCCAGTGCAGTTTAGGGTGTCCGGTACTGACATTCCGCAACTGCGAGAGATCTCGCGCCAGATTGCTGAAATCATGCGCAGCAACCGCAATTTAATAAATGTACAGTTAGGTTGGGAAGAGCCAAGCAAAGTCGTGCATGTCGATGTTGATCAAGCGAAGGCGCGCCTGTTAGGGCTAAGCTCGGCAGATATTGCCAATGTACTCAATGGTGCAATGCAAGAGCTTTATCTCACGGAATTCAGAGAAGGCAATGAACGTATCGATCTAGTGGTGCGCGGCCCGGAATTTGAACGTACGCGACTATCACATTTGCCTGACTTGATGATTAACACTCCGGCTGGGGTGGGCGTGCCGTTATCGCAAATTGCGACGATTACTTCGGCTTTTGAAGAAGGTGTCATTTGGCGGCGGAATCGTGAACCCTCTATTACCGTGCGTGCTAATTTACAGGGCAATGTGCAAGCGCCGGTAGTGTCGCAACAAATAGAAGATCGACTGGCTGAGATTAAGGCCAAGTTGCCGCTAGGGGTAAGCGTGGAAACCGGCGGTGCGGTTGAAGCCTCGGCCAAAGGTGCTGCATCGGTCGCGGCCGGCTTCCCACTGTTCTTAATTGCGGTTCTCACCATACTGATGTTGCAGTTACAGAGTTTTTCGCGCGTATTTTTAGTATTATTGACGGCACCTTTAGGTTTGATTGGCGTCACTGTGGCATTGTTGGTATTTGATAAGCCATTTGGCTTCGTAGCAATGCTGGGCACGATTGCGTTGTCAGGCATGATTATGCGTAATTCTGTGATTTTGGTCGACCAGATTGATCAAGACAAAGCCTCCGGTTTGCCGGAATGGCAAGCGATTATAGAATCGACGATTCGTCGCTTTAGGCCGATTGTGTTGACCGCAGCGGCGGCAATATTGGCGATGATCCCGCTCACAAGAAGCGTCTTTTTTGGACCGATGGCGGTTGCCATTATGGGCGGCTTAGCAGTTGCAACTCTGCTGACAGTATTATTTTTACCCGCGCTGTATGCCGCTTGGTTCAGGATAAAACTACCGCAACAGACTTTACTAGGTACCCCTTAAAGTTTGCATTGCCGCTAGTTCGGTTGCCACTATGTCGTAACGTTTAAACGCTATAATGATAAAAATTAACGGAATATTAAGTTTGCCATGACACCAATTACACAAACCAGTAAAAATGTACAACATGAACCCGCGCGTTTTAACATGCGCGAAGCAAGGTTCAATATGATAGAACAGCAAATTCGCACATGGGAGGTGCTAGACCCGGTCGTACTGGCCTTGTTAGATGAAGTGCCACGTGAAAATTTTGTTGCAGAATCACAGTTAGGCTTGGCATTTGCTGATGTTGAACTGCCGATAGGCCATGGCCAAACCATGTTGTCGCCCAAATTAGAAGGCCGCATATTGCAGGCACTGGCGCTGAAAAAAACCGACAAAGTGCTGCTGATCGGTACAGGCAGCGGTTATTTAACCGCCCTACTGGCAAAGCTCACTGCACATGTTCATGCGGTAGAAATTTACCCGGAACTTTCCGATGTTGCAAAAACACGCTTACAACAACAAAGTATTCACAATATGACCTTGTATGTGGGTGATGCGGCTAATGGTTTTGCCGTTGCGGCACCTTACGATGTCATTGTATTTACGGGTTCGATGCCATTGCGCCCAATTGCCGCAGAGAAAATGCTGAACGTAGGCGGTCGCTTATTTGCTGTTACAGGTGAAATGCCGATTATGCAGGCTACACTGACGCAGCGTGTGAGCGAAGTCTCTTTTCGACATGACACGCTTTTCGAAACCTGCTTGCCGCCTTTAGTGAATGCGCCGCAAGCGCCTAAATTTGAGTTTTGATGAGAGCTTTTTAACCTATATGTTAAAACGTTTGATACGCACTATTGTGTTGATTTGCGCTACTTCGCCATTGGCGACTCAAGTATTTGCCGCAGATATGCTGGCGGCAGAGGTGCAAGTACAAGAAAAGCAACAATCTCTGGTGGATATCTATAGCCAAGCGTTAGCGCACGACCCCACACTAGCTTCCGCGCTAAGTGCCAACCAGGCTGCGCAAGAACTGATTGAACAAGGTAAAGCGTTGTATCGTCCAACGGTTAATTTTAGCGCAGGCGCAAACGCATCACAGACCGATATTAAATACATTGGTGCAGGCACTCCATTTAGGGCAGGACAGGCTAATTTTGAAGGTTACAATTACGGGGTAGATGCTCGGCAGCCTATTTTCCGTAAGCAAAATCTAGTGCAAATGGATCAAGCTAAAACGCAGGTGAGCCAAGCGGATAAACAATTAGCCTTAAGCCAGCAAGAACTTATTTTACGTACTACGCAAAGCTATTTTGACGTACTCATTGCGCAAGACAAAATTGATTTGATTATTGCGCAAAAGGCCGCGATTTTAAGTCAGCTGGATCAGGCTAACGCGAACTTTGAGGTAGGTACGGCAACAATTACCGACGTGAATGAAGCGCAAGCACGTTATGATTTAAGCGTGGCGCAAGAAATAGCCGCGGTTAATGAACATCAAGTTGCCAAGCGTGCGGTGCAGGCGATTACTGGTGAGATTCCACAAAAATTAGCCACAGTAAAAGCCGATATCAAAACCAATCGCTTAGAACAAAGTATGGATAAATGGCTAGAAGTGGCCGCAAAAAATAATTTGAACATACAAATTGAGCAAGATACCGTTAAGTTTGCAGAGCAAGAAATCGAGCGTGCAAGAGCCGGCCATTTGCCCACCTTAGACGCCGTGGCAAGCTATTCCGATACGTATGCAAATGGCAGTCCTAACGTTTTTGGTAGCGATCTTAAAAATGGCACCATAGGGTTGCAATTACAACTGCCCTTGTATGAAGGTGGCGCTACTAGCTCACGTGTTAGGCAAGCCGTACTCAATAAACAAAAAGCACAAGATGATGTTGAAATTGCCCGGCGAAAAACTGAACTGGAAACACAGCGCGCTTATTTGAACCTGAGCACCAGTATTGCGCAGGTAAAGGCATACGAGCAAGCCTTAATCAGCAGCCAGAGTCAGGTGGATTCAACTAAATTGGGCTACGAAGTTGGTGTGCGCACCAGTGTCGATGTGCTTAATGCACAGCAGCAATTTTTTAGTGCTAAACGTGATTTATTGCAATCACGCTACAATTATTTGGTCAACATCATCCGCTTAAAAGCGGCCTCTGGCATTGTGGTCGAGGCAGATTTAGTCGACATCAATCAGCAACTGATAGTTACCAATGGACATGAGTATGGCACATACTAATTTTATGACGCAAGCTGGCTTAAGCCAGCTTGTTATTATTGATATGCAGACGCGGCTGTTAACGGCTATGCCGCCAGAGGCAATGCAGGCCGTCATTAAAAATTGTGGCATTTTGGCAACGGCTGCCGCCATGTTAGATGTGCCTGTAGCCATCACCGAGCAATATCCCAAGGGCTTGGGCAATACCGCGCCAGAGTTATCGGCTTTACTGCCCAACCTTAAACCGGTAGAAAAAATCACTTTTTCATGTATGGCTGAGCCCAAATTCAGTCGTCAACTTACACGTGACCGTTCACAAGTGGTGCTTGCCGGTATGGAGGCACACATTTGCGTATTGCAAACAGCCTTGGATTTACAAAATAGCAAACAAGTATTTGTGGCGGAAGACGCCATTATTTCACGCAACCCTAGCCATAAAGCCAACGCATTGGCGAGAATGCGTGATGCAGGCTGCATTGTCAGTAATACCGAGTCTATAGTGTTTGAGTGGCTAGGTAAGGCTGAGGGTGACGCATTCAAGGCCATTAGCCAGCTTATCCGCTAACGCTCAACTAATTCTCTAGCACATAGCCGTGAACTGGAAAGCGCTGTTATGCATTGGTGTGTTTGGCTTCGGAGCTTATCATTGCATTGAATCGCTTTACCGTTTTATGGATTGAGATTTTTTAGTGCTTCTTTCAGCCATGCGATCAGTAGCTTGGTTCGTGCCGGCAGTAGCCGTGCATGTGGATAAATTATATTGATGGTGCGCGATGGAGCTTCAAATTTTTCCAGCACGACCTTGAGTTTGTTCTGCTTAAGATACGGCGCCACTTGGTAAGAAATAAACATACCAAACCCCAACCCAGCTGCACAAGCCTCAATCGCGGGTGTGGCTTGATTAAAGTCCAGATTGCCCGTGACTGGCACCGTAAATTGTTTACCATTTTCATGAAATGTCCACCAAGGCCCTGTTGCCGCAGAAAAGCGCACACAATTGAATTTAAGTAAGTCTTTGGGATGCACCGGTTCGCCGTGGCGATCAATAAAGTCGGGGCTTGCTACCACCATGCGGTGTACGCTGCCAACGGGCTGTGCCACTAGTGAAGAGTCTTCCAGCGTGCCAATGCGTATGCCGATATCTATACCTTCCTCCAACAGGTTCACCACGCGATCCAGCAGTAATACATTGCAGCGCATTTGCTCATAACGCTGTACAAAGCCGGTGATAGCTGGCGCGACATACATCTGACCAAAAAGTACGGGAGCGGTAATGGTTAATTGACCGCTAGGTTCGCTGGCATCCAGGGTTAGTGCGGCTTCGGCATCTTCTACCGTTGTCAATATCTGGCGGCAGCTTTCTAGATAATGTTTGCCTTCTTCGGTCAGCGCAATGCGGCGGGTTGTGCGGTTGAATAGCCGTACTTGTAAATCTTCCTCCAGCGCAGCAAGGGTGCGCACAACCGCTGGTAGTGAAGAATCCAATACGCGTGCGGCCGCAGTCAGGCTGCCTTGGTCAGCAATCTGCATAAAAACCTGCATGGCTTTAAGTTTATCCATGCAGCAATATTAATCCATAAATCGGAGTAGTTAAATGCATTTAATGGCATTTATTCATTATAAAGAAACAAACATAATAGGCTTCGTTCCATTTATTTACTGATAAAGAGACCCTTATGAACACTACTGTAGCCATACGCCCCGCTTCACAAATCAAGCTTTATCGTTTCCCACTTTCTGGACACAGCCACCGTGTGGAGCTATTTCTTTCTTTACTTGGTTTGCCTGTAGAGCTAATCCATGTTGACATTCTTACTTGCGCGCATAAAAATCCGGAATTTATTGCGCTTAATATTTTCGGTCAGGTACCGGTGCTGCAAGATGGCGACGTCACTATTGCCGACTCTAATGCGATTCTGGTTTATCTTGCCAGCAAATATGATGCTGGTCACTGGTTGCCCCGCGACCCGGAGCAAGCGGCCGAGGTACAAAGATGGTTATCGGTGGCGGCAGGGCTTTTGGCATTTGGCCCGGCAGCAGCGCGTTTGGTCAAAGTTTTCAAAGCACCTTTAAATTTAGATGAAGTGACACAGCGTGCTAACCATCTGTTCGAAGTGATGGAAAAAGTGCTGCAGCAATCACCTTTTCTCGTCGGTGCCAAACCTACCTTGGCCGATGTTGCCAATTATACTTACGTTGCCCACGCGCCAGAAGGCGGCGTGCCACTAGCATCTTATCCACGAATCCGAGCATGGTTAGTACGTATTGAAGCCTTGCCTGGCTTTGTGCCTATGATCCAATCACCTCTGGTTGTTTAACCATGAAGCCGGGTAATGTCAGTGCGGTGTTTCACGAAGGCGAATGCGCTGTGCAGGCGCGCATGGGCGTGCAAGCGCGGCTCGAAGAAGTAGGGCCACGAGTGATTCGTGATTACATGCCAGAGCAGCATCGTACGTTTTTCATGCAATTGCCTTT
>DIZU01000177.1 GCA_002429455.1 Methylotenera sp. UBA6020
CCGCTGATTTCAACCGCAAAACGCTTCCAACCACGATGCAATCCAGCAGACATCACATCATTCATAAGGTCATATTTGCTGGCAACCGAGTGAAAAACCTCGCCGACTTTTTTGGCTTTGTCTGCTTCGGCTACCGTTTTAAAACCAAAGTGCGTGTTATGTTCAGTTCTCATAGTGTTTTATTCGATTAATCCCAATTTTCTGCTAAGTTCATTCTTTTCTTTGAATACCAGCCGCGCTTAATTTGCCTAAATATTCTAGCCATAGCGCTTCGTAGTCGCGCGCCAAATCGTATAAATAATCCCAAGAATACAAGCCGGTATTATGACCATCCGAGAATACAAGCCGGACAGCATAATTGCCCACAGGCTCTATCGCGGTGATATTCACATCTTCTTTATCGAGTTGCAGTACTTCTTGTCCATGACCATGCCCGCGCACTTCAGCCGATGGCGAATACACGCGCAAAAACTCGCATGACAACATGCATTCAGTGTTGTTATCAAATTTGATTTCTAATAGGCGCGACGATTGATGTAGACGAATGTCAATCGGGCGAGGTGAATTGTGGGTGAGACCGCTCATAATGTGTAAATACTTATAAAACCAAGATGATAACAGAACGAGATAGCTTGCTGAGGTTGAAGCATATAACCGCCTGTATTAAAAAAACCGTTTAACTTGAAAATTCGGCCGCTTATCTGAATTTTATTTGAAATGCCGTTAATAGTTAACTGATTTATTTGATTATGCACGCAATAATGATAGAGTTACGCTACCTAATTGTGGTTTAAGGACAATCATGGCTGAACATAAGTTAGCACATCAATTTGCAGCATATTCTCAATGGCGCAAGGCCTTGGTTGATACGATTTGTGATTATCGTAGCTGGCTAAATGAGCAAGAGCTGAATGATGCGCAAGTTGATCAGCGCATACAGCAGCTGTTAGACAGACTGCGAGAAGATAAACTCAACGTTGCTTTCGTTGCAGAATTTTCTCGTGGCAAATCCGAACTGATCAATGCTATCTTTTTTGCGGGTTATGGCAAGCGTTTGTTGCCATCAAGTGCCGGCCGCACCACCATGTGCCCAACAGAGTTGCTTTACGACAAAACCAAGCCAAGTTCAATTATGCTGTTGCCGATTGAAACTCGTCTGTCCGATGCCACCACCACCGAGTACAAGCGTTATCCAGAGGAATGGCAAATCATCCCATTTGACATAGATTCAAATGAAAGTATGGTCAATGCATTCAAAGAGGTAAGTAATACTAAATCTGTCTCTGTATTAGATGCAGAGAAATACGGTTTATTTGACCCTAATAGCGCTGATGATGCGCTGAGCATCAACAAAGATGGCACTATAGACGTGCCATGCTGGCGCTACGCCTTGATTAATTTTCCGCATCCGCTGCTAGAGCAGGGCTTGGTGATATTAGATACCCCTGGCCTGAATGCGATCGGTACCGAACCTGAATTAACCCTGAACATGCTGCCTAATGCACATGCTGTGCTATTTATATTGGCTGCGGACACTGGCGTGACCAAGTCTGAGATTGATGTTTGGCGTCAATACATTAGCGGCACACGTTGGAAACAAAAAGGTCGCCTAGCGGTGCTGAATAAAATAGATGGTCTTTGGGATGAGTTAAAGAATGAAGACGACATTCAAACCGAACTCACCAAACAAATCAAAATCAGTGCTGAATTGCTGGGACTGGAGACTAACCAAATATTCCCTATCTCAGCTCAAAAAGGCTTGCTGGCTAAAGTTAATAACGATGATGAGTTGCTCGTCAAGAGCCGTATTTTAGAGCTGGAGAAGGCATTATCTGATGAACTGATTCCGTCTAAAAAAGAAATCGTCCGCGATAATACGCAAAATGAAATTGACGATTTAATTGCTAACTCGCACCTTATTTTGGATGCACGTTTCTCAGGTATTAATGATCAGTTGCTTGAGTTGCGCGGTTTGCGTGGTAAAAATGAAGACGTTGTTGAACACATGATGAACAAAGTTAAAGTTGATAAAGAAAACTTCGAGAAAGGCTTGCAACGCTTTCAGGCTTTACGAAGCATTTTTTCTCAGCATACCAATCGTTTATTTACTTTATTAGGGATGGAAGCACTCAAATCACACGTCCATACTACGCGTGAAACCATGGTCGAAGCCAGCTTTACCAAAACGATTCGTGTGGCAATGGATAATTTTTTCAGCGAGTTGAAAAGTCGTTTAATTTCATCAGATATGCAAATTGATGAAATTAAAAAAATGATGGATGTGATGTATGAGAAGTTTTCAAAAGAGCACGGCCTTCGCAAGTCAGAACCACCGGCTTTCTCAACGTTGCGCTATCAAAAAGAATTAGCCAAATTAGAGCGCGCTTATAAGGAACAGTTTAATACTGCGTTCAATATGATTGCCAATGAAAAAATGACCTTGACCAGCAAGTTTTTTGAAACGTTGGCGAGTCGGGTGATTCATGTATTTGAAGTGGCAAACCGGGATATCGAAAATTGGCTTAAAGCCGTGATTGCGCCAATGGAATCCCAAGTGCGTGAGCATCAGTTGCAATTGCGCCGTCGTTTGGAAAGTATTAAGCGTATTTATAAAGCGACTGATACATTAGAAGACCGTATTTTGGAGTTGGAAGCGATAGAGAAGAGTATTCAAGCGCAGATAGATGACTTGAAGGTCTTGCGTATGCACATGAAGAATGCACTGGCATTTGAGGCCGAAGCTGACGCTCTAGCAGCATAAAATGGTTAAGTATATAGCTAGATTGAATCAAATAAAAAGGGCTGCATTGCAGCCCTTTTTATTTGATGGAGTATTTAAAGCAATTAATGCTGCAAAATTAGCGACTTGCTAACATCAGAACTTTCATCTTTTGCATAGCTTTTTGCTCAATTTGACGAATACGTTCAGCTGAAACACCAAACTCATCTGCAAGCTCATGCAATGTCTTACCACCTTTATCTTGCAACCAGCGTGCTTCAACCACGCGGCGGCTACGGTCATCCAGGTTCTCAAGTGCATGTGCCAACCCTGTTGTTTCCGCCACTTCAGTTTGTTTGGCTTGGATAGCCTCTAGCGGCTCAAGACTTTCATCTTGTAAGTAAGCAATCGGACTGTAATGCTCATCGCTATCATCATCAATATTTGCTTCGAGTGAAATTTCGTGACCATTTAAGCGCGATTCCATTTCGAGCACTTCTTCTGGCTTCACATTGAGTTCACGTGCGATATGTGCGACCTCACCGGGTTGCAGGCTGTTTAGGCTAGTTTTCATGCTACGTAAATTAAAGAACAATTTACGCTGTGCTTTGGTCGTTGCAATTTTTACTAAACGCCAGTTGCGCACAATGTACTCGTGCATTTCTGCTTTAATCCAATGCATTGCAAAAGAAACCAACCGTACACCACGCTCTGGGTCAAAACGTTTTACAGCCTTCATCAGCCCGATATTGCCTTCTTGAATCAAGTCTGACTGGGGTAAGCCATAACCGTTATAACCACGTGCAATGCTGGCTACCAAGCGTAAATGTGACACGATAAGTTGGCGTGCAGCTTCTAAATCATTATCTTGTTTGAATTTTACGGCAAGAGAATACTCTTCCTCGGCAGTCAGAATAGGATAGGCTTTAATTGCTCTAGAGTAATGTTCCAGGCTATCAGTAGCGGTTAATACAGGTAACGTTAATGCATTGGTCATTGAATTTTTATCCTCCGATGGCGTATTTTAGCACTCTGGATTGGAGAGTGCTAGTAGGCAAAAGTTTCAATTAATTTTGATCGAAGCGATAGAGCGGGTGACTGCTAAATAAGAGCCGAGCCAGCCAATAAAAATAGTGGCCGCTACAATGGTGATAAATAGCTGGATGTTGAAAACGGTTAAGCGGAAGTCGCTACTATAAAGGCTGGATATTTGCGCAACAGAATAATTGAAAATTTGAATAACACTAGCAACCATTAAAATGGCGAGCAGGCCGCCAAAAAATCCGTACAACATGCCTGCATACAAAAAAGGAGTTCTGATAAAGCCACTGGTAGCGCCCATTAGTTTGCTGACCTCAATTTCATCTTTTTGCGTCAGTATCTGCATGCGTACGGTATTGCCAATAATGACGATTAACGCGACAGCTAACAGAATCGCGATAAGCAATATAATTTTTTTACCTAGTGTTAGTAGCGTAGATAGGCGTTTAGCCCATTCGGTATTTAACAGCGCCTGCTCTACGCCCGGGATGTTTTGTAGTTCATTTTTAAGTGTTTCTAATGCTTCAGGATCAGCAGATTTGGCTTGAATAAAAAATGCATCAGGTAATGGGTTTTTAGTGAGTTCATGAAATAGCATTGTTAGCTTCATCTTTTGTGTCGGACTTTGCCTTAAGCTGCTGCCAGGCTTGAGCTTTTGTGACTAAATGAAACTGTTTAATTGCATCATTTTTAGCTAAAAGCGCATCAATTTCTGACACGGTATCTGCCTTAGCGTCTAGTTTGAGAAAAAGACTGATTTCGGTTTCATCTTGCATATGGTTTGTTAACTTGGATAAATGATCAACCCCTAGATAAAACAAGGTCGGCACACACATAGCGACAGCGATTACTAAACAAGATCATGAATGTGGACAGCATATTGCTGTGCATGCGCGCCAG
>DIZU01000056.1:0-4642 GCA_002429455.1 Methylotenera sp. UBA6020
GTGCGAAGCTGACACAAAGCTGACAGCATTTGCTTCATTATTTTTTTTATCTATATATTTTTTGAATGTGCTGAGTGAGTGCCTAAATGCGATTATTACTAGTTGAAGACGATTTGATTCTCAAAGATGGACTTGAACGATCGTTCACAAAATCAGGCTATGCCGTTGATGTTATTACCGATGGTGAGCGTGCCAATCAGTTGCTGACTTATCAGGAATATGATGTGATTGTGCTGGATTTAGGTTTGCCAAAGCTGGATGGCTTTGAAGTGTTAAAGCGGCTCCGTAGCCGCGGCAATACAACACCAGTATTGATTTTAACGGCGATAGACGATACACAAAGTCGTGTCAAAGGGCTTGATTTAGGCGCTGATGATTATCTGGCTAAACCATTTGAACTCGCAGAGTTGGAGGCACGAATTCGTGCGTTGATTCGCCGTGGGGTATCTGGTGGTAGTGCCAAAATTAGCTTTGGTGACTTGGTGTTTGATACGAGCAGTCGACAATGTTTGGTTAAAGATGTCGCTTTGTCTTTATCTGCACGTGAAGTTGCGCTCCTTGAGTTATTAATGCTGAAAGCCACAAAAGTGGTGAGCAAGGCTAAGATACTAGAACACTTGTGTAGCTGGGATGAAGAGATGAGTGAAAATGCCGTGGAAGTCAATGTGTCTCGTTTACGCAAAAAGTTGAATATATTCGGCATTGATATACGTACGATACGTGGCCTAGGTTACTTATTAGCCACGCTAGAAAAACAAAATTAGAAAAACCTGATGATTCACATTAAAACTAACTCTATTCGCCAAAAGCTGTTGAATTGGCTACTCATACTCCTTTTACCCTCGTTGTTACTAGGTACCGTATCTGCTTACTACCTGGCGAATTATTTTGCTAATTTGGCCTACGACAGAGCGCTGTTTAGAGTGGCCTTAGCGCTGGCCGACCAAGTGGAAGTAAAAGCAGGCAGCATGGTGGTAGATATACCAGATAGCACGTTGGATCTAATAGAGTACGATAAAGACGATTGGATTTACTACCAAATACAAGATCCTCATCACAATGTTGTGATTGGGGAAGAAAAGCTGACCCTACCAAAACCCATGCCAGCAGGGGGGCAGCATGTGTATTACGATGCAAGGCTGGATGATAAGCTCTTGCGTATGGTGGCGTTTAATTTGCCACTCGTTGGTACGTATGTAAAAAGTAATGCCATCATATTGATTGGTGAAACCACCGCCAAACGTGACAGGATGGCTCATGAAATCATTGCTTTCATGTTGATTCCACAAATTTTATTGATTGTATTGATGACGTTGCTTGTTAATTTAGGTATTCGACGTGGTCTGGTTTCACTGGAAAAATTAAAAGATTTAATTTCACGACGATTGCCTACTGATACACATCCGCTTGAAGAGCGTGATGCACCACAGGAACTGCAACCCTTATTGCATGCGATGAATGATTTATTAGTGAAAGTAAAAGGTGCGGTTGATGAGCAGCATCAATTTATTGCAAATGCAGCACATCAGCTTAAAACGCCTTTGGCGGGGCTGAAAATCCAGGCAGAGGCGGCATTGAGAGAACATGATATGGCGAGCATTCATCATGCACTCAAACAAATAAGTACAGGCAGTGATAGTTTAGGACGATTAGTCAATCAGCTGCTAAGTTTGGCGCGGGCTGAGCCAGGGGATCGCCATGCGCAAGTATTTGTGCCGGTAGATTTAGTGATGTTGATCAACGAAGTCACTGCGGAATGGGTGCCTAAGGCATTAGATAAGAATATTGATCTGGGCGTGAATTGTCAACTGCAACAGCTAAAAATCAGTGGTAACTATATGCTGTTACAAGAGTTACTTAATAATTTAATTGATAATGCAATACGATATAGCCAATCAGGAGCAAAAGTAACGGTGAGCTTGGCGATTATTAATAATGACGCAGTTTTATCCGTGCAAGATAATGGCTTAGGCATTGCATTAAGTGAACAGCAGAAGGTATTTGAGCGGTTTTATCGTGTGCTAGGCACAGCAGAAAGCGGTTGCGGTTTAGGGCTTGCCATCGTACGAGAAATTGCACATCAACACCAAGCGCGGGTTGAGCTTGGTTATACTAATATTTCACAATCAACAGGTACGACAGTGAAGGTGATATTTCGAGAGAATAATATTTTAAAAAGTTGAACATCAATAAAACTAGTGCTTAAAAGTTGTTAGAGCGCCGCAGATGTAAAGTAAAAAGCCACTTTATCAGTGGCTTTTTTATATCAATAATTACATATTTTATTGATTGAATTTATTGTTTACGTTTGTCACTTTCGATCAACGCATAGGCAGAATGGTTGTGAATGGACTCAAAGTTCTCACTTTCAACGGTATACGCCACAATGCGCTTTTCTGCATCAAGTTGCGCTGCAACATCGCGCACCATATCTTCAACAAATTTTGGGTTATCGTAGGCGCGTTCTGTGACAAATTTTTCGTCCGGGCGTTTCAGTAAACCATAAAGCTCGCATGAGGCTTGTTTTTCAACGAGATCAATAATGTCTTCAATCCAAATGAAATCATTGATGAGTGCGGTCACCGTGACGTGTGACCGTTGATTATGGGCACCATACTCAGAGATTTTTTTGCTGCATGGGCATAAACTGGTCACTGGCACTAATACTTTTACCGTGATGTCGAATTGACCGCCATGGATTTCACCAATAAAAGTTACGTCATAATCAAGCAGACTTTTTACGCCTGAGATAGGTGCAGATTTATTCACAAAATAAGGGAAGGTCATTTCTACATGACCAGATTCAGCTTCTAGGCGTTTTACCATTTCACGCAAAATGGTTTCAAATGATTCCACAGAAATAGCATGTTCGTTCATGTTGAGAATTTCAACAAAACGCGACATATGTGTGCCTTTGAATTGCTGCGGCAAATGCACATACATATTAAACACAGCAACCGTATGTTGTTCGCCACCGGATTTATCTTTGACGACTACTGGATGACGAATCGCTTTGATGCCAACTTTATCAATGGCGATCTGACGGGTATCAACGGTGTTTTGCACGTCTTCAATCGTGCTGGGAATCGTAGTGGCAATTTTGAGTTGATTCATTTTAATCCAATCTGTAAGCCTATGAATTTAGGCTGAAAATAAGTAGTACGTATAATAAAAGTGAGTATAGCGTTAGGCTAAAAAGTTGCCCAATTAAATGTTTTAATAGCGTAAATTAAACAATTTGATGAATTGATTTAACGATACCTTCAGCAGTCAGACCGCATTCAGCCAACATGGTTTCATGCACCCCGTGCTCAATAAACTGGTCAGGCAAACCCAAGCATAAGGTTCTTATTAGTGGTTTATTCTGGTGTTGCATGGCTTGCAACGCTTCCATTACAGCCGAGCCTGCACCACCCATTACACAGTTTTCTTCAACCGTTACTATCAATGTGTGGTCATTCGCTAGTTTTTCAATAAGCAATTGATCAATTGGCTTCACAAAACGCATATTTACTACGGTGGCATTCAGTTGTTCACCTGCGGTTAGGCACGCTGCCAACATGCTGCCAAAGCTTAAAATTGCGATTTTTTCAGTATTGTTAGCCATGTTGCCTGTTGTTACTGCATGGCGTTTGATTTCAGCCGTACCAATCGGAATTGCTTGCATATTCTGTTCAATGGCCGCGCCTGTGCCGCTGCCACGTGGATAACGCACTGCGGCAACGCCATTATACTGAAAGCCGGTGTAGAGCATTTGCCTGCATTCGTTTTCATCACTAGGCGCCATAATCACGATATTGGGGATGCATCTTAGATAACTTAAATCAAAGCTGCCCGCGTGCGTTGGGCCATCTGCACCGACTAAACCCGCACGATCTATCGCTAATAATACTGGCAGATTTTGTAGGGCGATATCGTGTATCAGCTGGTCATAAGCGCGCTGTAAAAATGTGCTGTAGATGGCAACCACCGGTTTCAAGCCATCGCATGCCAACCCTGCGGCGAAGGTTAGCGCATGTTGCTCGGCAATGCCTACATCAAAATAACGGTCAGGATAGGCGTCTGCAAATGCATTTAAGCCTGAGCCATCACACATTGCAGGGGTAATGCCAATCAAACGGGCATCCAAGGTGCCCATGTCAACTAGCCAGTCACCAAATACTTGGGTATAGGTTTGTTTAACCTGCGAGTGTTGAGATGCCGCGGCAATTGCATCGCCATTGCAAGGGTCAAATTTACCTACGCCATGAAATTTATTCGGGTTATCTTCTGCCGGTTCAAAGCCCTTGCCTTTTTGCGTCACAATATGCAAAAACTGCGGGCCGCTTAACTGCTTAATGTTGCGTAAAGTGTCGACCAGCGTATCTAAATCATGGCCATCAATCGGGCCGATATAATTAAAACCGAACTCTTCAAATAACGTGCCAGGCAACACCATGCCTTTGACGTGCTCTTCTGCACGCTTGGCAAACTCCATCATCGGCGGCACGGCTGACAATACTTTCTTACCCGAGGTTCTGACCGTACCGTAAAATCGGCTGGACAGTAATTTGGCAAGATAATTATTCAGTGCGCCAACATTGTTAGAAATGCTCATATCGTTGTCGTTAAGTACGACAAGTAGGTTAGCATCCATATTGCC
>DIZU01000056.1:4908-6268 GCA_002429455.1 Methylotenera sp. UBA6020
GCTGCAACGGCCATGCCCAGCGCCGCAGAAATTGAGGTGCTGGAGTGGCCTGTACCAAAGGTATCATATTCGCTCTCGGTACGACGTGGAAACCCCGCGATGCCTTGCGGTTTGCGCAGGCTTTGCATTTTTTCACGACGACCAGTGAGAATTTTATGCGGATAGGTTTGATGGCCGACATCCCAGACCAGTCTGTCGTCAGGCGTGTTAAATACGTAATGCAAAGCAATCGTGAGTTCAACCACGCCCAAGCTGGAAGCTAAATGCCCGCCAGTTTTCGAAACGCTGTCGATTAGAAACGATCGTAATTCTTGGGCTAACTGAATGAGCTGTTTACGCTCAAGTTGGCGCAGTTGCTGGGGATTATCAATCGTATCGAGTAATGGAGTCATAAGTTAATCAAAAACTACGTTGCATTATAAAGCTGGCCAACTCGCGCAGGCGTTGTGCTTTATCACCAAAAGGTGCAAGTGAGGCAATGGCATCTTCATAAAGTTGTTGTGCATGGCGTTTTGCCAGTGCTATACCCAATATTGTCACGTAAGTGGGTTTGTTGTTATCGGCGTCTTTACCTGCGGTTTTGCCTAGTATGGTGGAGTCAGCTTCTACGTCTAGAATATCATCCACTACCTGAAATGCCAGGCCGATACATGAAGCATATTTGTTCACGGCCGCTATTTGTTCATTTGAACCATTGGACGCGCGCTTTCCACCTACTGCCCCGAGTAAAACCGCTGCCTGAATCAGCGCGCCAGTTTTTAAGTGATGCATGGTTTCAAGCTCAGCTTGTGTGAGTGGTTTGCCAATAGCGCTTAAATCAATCGCCTGTCCACCAGCCATGCCAGTAGAGCCGGCGGCTTTCGCTAGAATATTCAGCATGTGGATTTGTACATTAGCTTCTATGTTGGCTTGCTGGCATAACTGCGGTTGAGACAGCACTTCAAACGCCAAGCTTTGCAAGGCATCACCCACCAGTAGCGCCGTAGCATCATCGTATTGTTTATGACAACTAGGCTGACCGCGTCGCAGATCGTCGTCATCCATACAAGGCATGTCATCGTGCACCAAAGAGTAAGCATGTATGAGCTCGACTGCACTGGCAGCGGCATCAGCAATGGTCATTTCTGCTTGGCAAAATTCCGCAGCTGCATAACTGAGCAGGGCGCGCACGCGCTTGCCGCCACCCAAAACACTGTAGCGCATCGCACTATGTAAAGCTTGAGGGGCCAGATCTGCGGATGGCAATATCTGATCGAGCACTCGTTCAATACGTGCTTGCTTGGATTGAGCCCAAGTTAAAAAATCTGGCATGGCTGTATCAGTTGTTTCCTGCGCTTTAATTTCTAGCGCCTTAATTTCC
>DIZU01000056.1:6369-7147 GCA_002429455.1 Methylotenera sp. UBA6020
TGTTTTGATCATTCATGTTCGGGCTTAAATTGTACAAGCTGGTTACGATCATTCAGGATTTGTACTTGCTGCTCAACTTCTGCGAGTGATTTTTGACAAAATTGCAACAAAAAATCTCCTCGTTTATAAGCTGCAAGTGAAGCTTCAAGCGCCATTTGACCTGATTCCATTTGAGCTATAATACTTTCAAGCTCGGCGAAAGCTTGCTCGAAACTTGGCATTAACTCTGGGGCTGCTGCAGATTCTGGTTTAGAAGCTGATTTTGAGGTTGTTTTGGTATTGGATGCAGACATATCAATAATCAAGTGTCATTAAGTCTCTATTCTACCAAAACCTGCTGTAAAAAATCCCGAATATCGACAATCTCTTCTGCACACACTGAATGTGCCATATTGTATTCGCGCCAAGTTACAACAAACTGACTCTTTTGTAATAAATTGAGTGAAATTTTACACATTTCCAAGCTGATGACATCGTCAAAAATACCATGGGCCATGAAAATCGGTGTGGCGGCGTTTGCTGGGTGCGCTTCAGTTGCCAATGTAGACTTGAGCGGCAAGTAAGTAGAGAGCGCTAATACAGCGCCAAGCTTTTGCGGATAACGTAATGCGGTATGTAATGCAATTGCGCCGCCTTGGGAGAAGCCTGCGAGCACAATGCGCTCGCAGGGAATACCTCTATCTATCTCGTTTTGTATCAATGCGTTAATGTAATTTTGACTGGCTTTAATGCCAGTAATTGTCTTCTTTGCTACTGCCGGTTACGCCATATAAATCAT
>DIZU01000219.1:0-810 GCA_002429455.1 Methylotenera sp. UBA6020
ATTAAAGATCACTTAATGGCAGACGTGACAAAACAAGCGTTAATCGTTGATAA
Source organism: Methylotenera sp. UBA6020 (assembly GCA_002429455.1). GTDB lineage: Bacteria > Pseudomonadota > Gammaproteobacteria > Burkholderiales > Methylophilaceae > Methylotenera. The sequence continues at coordinate 54 of DIZU01000219.1, forward strand.
TTTGGTTTTACAGGGTTTGTATCTACTAGAAATTTTTATGCAAAGTGAACCGCAATGAAACGGCTGGTTTGGTTATTGGTATTCATCAATGTAGGCTTATTAGCCTATTTTAATTTAGATCGCATTTTGCCAAGTGCACCACAGGTCAAATTAACCGAAATAGACGCTGAAAAAATTACGGTGTTGTCACAAAAGCAAATAGAGACCTTGCCAAAAAAAGCGGCTAGTTCGCCTTCACCACCACCGCCATCTACTCCTCCTGCTGTAACTGCTTGTTTTGAATGGGGAGTCTTTTCAACTTCAAGCATTGCCAGTGCGCAAAATGCGGTGACTAAATTAGCTTTACAAGCCACAGTAAAAGAACAAAACTCGCAAGAGGCTAAACGTTTTTGGGTTTACAGACCCCCAGTAAAAACAGCACAAGAAGCACAAACAAAGGCTGCAGAATTAAAAGCAGCAGGCGTTGAAGATCTGTATGTAGTGCAAGATCCGAAATGGAAAAATGCCATTTCATTCGGTATTTTTGAAGATGAACAACTCGCCACCAAGTTGCTAAACGAGCTTAAAGCCAAAGGTGTGAAAGATGTTGTAAAAACCTTACGCAATCAAGGCCAAGGCCACTCTAGCCTACTATTCAACAACCTGACAACCACTGAAGTTACTGCACTGAATAAACTAAAACCCGATTTTCCAGAAGCAGACCTTAAAGAAGTGAACTGCCATTAAGCAACACCAAAGCTTAAGGAAATAACTTACC
>DIZU01000219.1:1070-3022 GCA_002429455.1 Methylotenera sp. UBA6020
TGATGGTAGCTTCATCAATCTCACGCGTGATAAACGAGCGTTTTGCCATGCCGACGCCATGCTCGCCAGACAGCGTGCCTTGCAGCGATAACACGAGTGAGAACACCTCATCCAGGCATTCGTAAGCGCGTTTCATTTCATCTGAGTTGTCCGGATTGACGAGCAAATTGACGTGGATGTTGCCATTACCTGCATGGCCAAAATTTACGTTCGAAATGTTGTACTGAGCAGCCAGCTTCTCTAAGCCTGTCAGCAGTTCTGGCAAGTGTGAAACGGGTACGGCAATGTCTTCATTGATTTTCTTCGGTGCAATATCTTTAAGCAAAGGTGATAGTGCCTTGCGCGCAGCCCATAAGGCTTTGGTATCTTCGGCTGGTTTTGCCTCAATTAAGCCATCTACTTGGCAAGCTTGCAATATCGCTTCCGTAGCTTCAACAATCTCTTGCTGCGAGCCATCTACTTCTATCATCAGATAAGCACGCGCATTTTCAGGCAATAGGTTTTTGTGACGGCCACGGATAAGGTTAAGCGCACCGTTATCCAAAAACTCCAAAGCACTTGGGGTATATGGTTGCGCCATAATCGCCGCAATCGCCCGCGCACAGCTGGCGGTATCTGCAAACTCGGCAGTTAAACCGCCAGTATGTTTTGGTAGCGGTGTGAGCTTGAGCGTAGCTTCGCAAATCACTGCCAATGTGCCTTCTGAGCCAACTAATAATCGAGTTAAATCATAACCGACTACACCTTTGCTGGTGTAGCAGCCAGTTCTGATAATGTCGCCGTTGCCAGTCACCGCTTTTAAGCCTAGTACATGATCACGCGCAACGCCGTACTTCACGGCATGCGGTCCTGCAGCACAGGTAGCGAGGTTGCCGCCAACGCTGCAATAGGCGGCACTGGATGGATCAGGCGGCCAAAAGAACCCCACGCCTTTAACGGCGTCTTGCAACTCTTGATTAAGTACACCCGGCTCAATAATCGCCATGCGATTGTCGGGGTCAACGCTGATAATTGTATTCATGCGCTCTAATGACAGCGCCACGCCGCCAGCCTCAGGCACGCTACCGCCCGCCGTACCCGTACCGCGTCCACGCGGCACTACGGGTACTTTGTGGGCATTGCAAAGTTTGATAACGGCCTGAACTTCTTCAGTGTTAAGTGGGAAAACTACTGCGATAGGTGAATGAAAAATGCGCGAGTTGTCATAAGCATAAGCGTAGCAATCAACAGGGTCGGTATAGACCCTGTCTTTAGGTAAAAGCTGCGCTAACGCTGGAAGAAAATCTGAATATTTCACTCGGGCAAATTCAAACGGTTTTAACGTTTTTTGATGTACAAATCGGTAATCGTACCCTCTTTCATCTCAGCCGCGAAGCAAACGGTTTCAGACAAAGTCGGGTGCGCATGAATCGTCAGGCCTAGGTCATGTGCATCTGCACCCATCTCAATTGCCAGCACAGTTTCGGCCAGCAGTTCGCCGGCGTTAACGCCGACAATGCCAGCGCCGATTAAACGATGAGTGGTTTTATCAAATATTAGCTTGGTAGTACCCTCAGTACGCCCCACTGATATTGCACGACCACTGGCAGCCCATGGGAATGAGGCTTTTTCAATCTCGATGCCCTGCGCTTTTGCGTCAATTTCAGTGACGCCGGCCCAAGCGATTTCCGGATCAGTGTAAGCAACCGATGGAATGGCAAGCGCCTGGAACTCAACCTTATGTCCGGCAATCACTTCTGCCGCCACTTTGCCTTCATGCGTCGCCTTGTGCGCCAGCATCGGTTGGCCAACAATGTCGCCAATGGCAAAAATATGCGGCACGTTAGTACGCATTTGCTTATCTACCGCAATAAAACCGCGCTCATCTACCGCAACGCCGGCATGTTCGGCACCGATGTTTTTACCATTCGGACGGCGACCAATCGCCACCAATACGCGATCATAAACTTGCG
>DIZU01000219.1:3278-3688 GCA_002429455.1 Methylotenera sp. UBA6020
GTGCTGAGCATAATCGTTTCAAAGCGTTTTTCCATACGTTTTTGCAGTGGTCGCACCAGGTCGCGATCGCAGCCTTGAATCAACCCATCCATCAATTCAACTACACTCACCTTGGAACCCAGCGCGTCGTACACTGTGCCCATTTCCAGGCCGATGATGCCGCCACCTACCAATAACATGCGTTTCGGAATATCAGCCAACGCCAAGGCGCCAGTCGAATCCATGATACGCGGATCATCAGCTACCCCTGGCATTTTGATGGATTGCGAACCAGCGGCAATAATGGCGTTGTCGAATGAAACTGTAGTGATTTTGCCATCAGCGGCGATCACAGCAATTTGATGGGGGCCAGTGAACTTTCCTACACCTTCAACCGTTGTCACTTGGCGTTGTTTGGCCATTTGCGCCAA
>DIZU01000219.1:3830-4405 GCA_002429455.1 Methylotenera sp. UBA6020
CCATGATGTGCGGTTTCTTCAGCCTCGGTGATGACCTTGGCTGTATGCAACAAAGCTTTGGATGGAATACAGCCTACATTGAGACAAACACCGCCCAAGGTTGAGTAACGCTCAATCAGCACGACTTTCTTGCCTAAGTCTGCCGCGCGGAAAGCTGCGGTGTAACCGCCAGGACCGCTGCCAAGCACTAGCACTTCCGCATGCAGATCAGATGACGGCATTGCTTGTGTTGAATTAGAAGGCTTCACAACGGCTGCATTAGTCACATTAGTCTGCACTTCTTTTACCACTGGCACGTCTTGCACCTTGCCGCCTTGTTCTGGCGTTGCCTCTGTAGCGACTGGTTTAGCCTCAGCATCAACCAGCAGAATCAGTGTGCCCTTGGCCACTTTGTCGCCTACCTTCACTATGACTTCCTTGACGATGCCCGCTTCTGAAGATGGGATATCCATGGAAGCCTTATCGGACTCCACCGTAATCAACGAGTCTTCTTTGGCGATCACATCGCCGACTTTGACCAATACCTCAATGACATCAACGCTGTCAAAATTGCCAATATCAGGGATTTTAATTTC
>DIZU01000019.1 GCA_002429455.1 Methylotenera sp. UBA6020
GATAGCGTCATGTAAGCGGCCCCTACCTCTTGTCCTGCGTTAGTCGGGCGCACCCATGCGTCCTTGATTGTGACCATGTCTTGTGGGCCGGTATTCGTTGCATGCGAGTAAGTCGCACCAACCGTTAACATTAACAATAAAACATAACGTGAAAAATGTTGATACAAAGTATTTTGCATAATTAATTTTGAATTGGGTCTAGTGTTAGAAATTCAAAGCGATTGCACCAGGATTGGCCAGATGATAATAAATTCATTGTTTTAGAAAGTCATCAGAGAACTCATTAGCAAGTTCATCAGGCTTAATTGCTTCTGGAATCGCATATTGCTCACTCGCCCATAATCCTAAGTCAATCAGTTTGCAACGCTCGCTGCAAAAAGGCCGAAAAGCATTGCTTGGCGCAAACTCAGATAATTTACTGCAGTTGGGGCACGCAACCAAGCGTTTTTTAATAGTAACCATATTGGAATCTTAGGATGAAATTACAACGATTAAGTTAAATATTTAATTAGTGCAGAGTTGCTAAAACAACTTAGTGTCAGCACCAGTTTATAAGTTGCAAAGCGTTAATGAAAAACTGACGTCTTCATCATATTTTTGTGGTTTTTGTGAACAGTCCAGCGTATTAAATCGTATGTTAATGGCATATTTATTTGCACTCACCTCAGGAAAGCTGGTGACATCGTCAGCGACTTCAATTTTCAACATTTGCGCTGGTTTTGCACCGCCAAGCATTTGTTGATAAGCACCATTGCTGGCGACTAATTTAGTGGTGGCGCCACTACCACGTAAGATGCGCAAAATAATAACGATGGCTTGCTGCATCGGTAGTAGTGGTTTAAGCCAAGATTCAAAGTCTCGTCGTCGTCTTTCTTCGCCAAGCCCAAGCCAGTAATGGTATGAAGGCACATCAAACTCACAGACGCCGCCTGGAATGCCAGCGCGCTGTTTAATGCTCATTAACCATTCATTGGTGCGCAAAATTTGACCAAATTTAGTGGTTTCGGCGCGCAATGCCTCTGTAATAACATCAATTTCCTTAAGAATGGTTTCTAATGTATTTGCAGCAATGGCAGGGTTACCTCTTAACAGACTCATCGCTACCTTTTGTCGATCTAGCTCTTGCAATAAGTCTAATTTTAGCTCCGCGCGGTCAACAACGTCTAATATTTGTAGCAGAGTGAGTAAGGCGCAGTGATGATGGCATTCGTGACCAGCCTCTACATTATGTAAGACTTTGGCAAACAAATCCTCCACGCGTAGCATTGTGCGTATGCGCTCGTTGAAAGGGTAATCGTAGCTAGGCATGATTCATTACATAATTGGCCAAAGGGTGCTGTATCAGTGATAAAGCGAATGCGAATTAAAGTTGAGCTGAATTATCAAATTTATTTGCTAACTATGCAAGGTTTAATGAATTTTTTATGAATTTCGATCACCTTGCCTATTAACTCTGCGAGTGATCCGTTATTTTCGATGACTTCATCTGCAAGACTCAGTCGTACTGTTCTCGTCACCTGTGCGCCCATCATCGCTTTTACTTCTGTTTCGGTAAGTTGGCTGCGCGCCATGGCGCGTTTGATCTGGAAGCTTTCAGCACAATCAATCACCAAAGCTTTATGCGGAATCGTGGTATAGCGATTGTTTTCAAATAGTAGAGGTACGACTAATATTTGATAAGCGGGGCGTAGTTTGTTTTCATTTTCAGCAAGTAAGGCAATCGCACGTTCGTAAATTGCCGGATGTATTAATGCTTCGAGCTTAAGCCGTGCCGCAGGGTTATTAAATACATGTGCTCGCAGCTTGGGGCGATCTAATGCGCCCTCTGCAGTTAAAAAATCTGCGCCGAAAATACGGCTAATGTCGGCCAGTATCGGCGCACCAACGGCGGTCAATTCGTGTGCAATTACATCGGTATCGACAACGGGCACACCAAGTTTCGCAAATTGCTTAGCCGCTTCACTTTTGCCAGAGCCTATGCCGCCTGTGAGTGCAATGACTGGAGTATGAATTAACTGCATTCGACTTAGGGTTGTCAGGGTTTGAAAGTTAAGGCAAATAGAAACTTGCGAGTTGCTGTCCTAAAAACAGTGCAGCAATACCGCCTATTGCCAAAAATGGCCCAAATGGCATAGGTGTTTCGCGGCCACGCTTTGTTAATATAATCAGGCCAATGCCAATGCCTGCACCTAATACCGATGATAATAAAATGACCGCAGGCAGTAGTTGCCAGCCAAACCAGGCGCCAATAGCTGCCAGTAATTTGAAGTCGCCGTAGCCCATTCCTTCCTTGCCTGTGACCAGCTTGAACAGCCAGTAAATAGACCAAAGAATGAGGTAGCCCGCGACCGTACCGATGACGGCTGACTTTAAGTCAGTAAAGCCAGTGTTCAGGTTAAATAGTAGGCCTAACCATAATAGCGGCAGGGTGATGTCATCGGGTAATAGCTGCGTGTCAAAATCAATGAAAGTCAGCGCGATGAGTGCAAAAGTGAATATCCAGGCAAACAAGCTGGCGCTGGTATAACCAAATTTCCAGCTAATCAGGCCAATTAAAATACCTGTGAGTGCTTCAATGAGCGGGTAACGTACGCCGATGGAGGCTTTACAGTTACGGCATCGACCTTTCAATATCAGGTAGCTAAATAAGGGGATGTTTTCTAATGCAGTAATCATGTGGCCACATTTGGGGCAAGCCGAGCGCGGACTGACCAGGCTATATTTGCTTGTATCTGTAACCTCTTTGCCTTGCAGTTCAATACAGTTGTTGTGCCATTCGCGCTCCATCATTTTAGGGAGCCGGTGGATCACAACGTTCAGAAAACTGCCCACCATCAAGCCAAAAATGACTGACAGCGTAATGAAGATGACGCTATTTTGCTGCAATACATTAGAGAATTCAATCAATCCGTTTGGCATAACCACCCTTAAATTTTTGTTTAGTATTTTCCATGCCGCGATGACCAAGCTGTAAACTAAAGGCATCATCGCATCGTTAATTACTTGTGGCAACCAATGCTTAGTTTGGTGTTCTAAAAGTTAAAGCCTCTTGAAATTTGGTCTAGCTGCCACAAACATAAAGGTAAATATTGTAATCAATATTATAATGACAGCACATAGCAAGAAGGAAATAGCATGATCCAGACCATCAATCAACAAAACGCAATTGAGTTTGCCCGCTCCGAGTTTAATCATCCAGAGTGGGACGAGCCTATTATCTGCCGTGTTGAGGTTGATTTGCCCGGTTGGTTATCACAATTGGCAGGAGGTCGCGATTGGGAAGTATATTCAGAGGAGGAAGAAGAGCATTGCATTAGTTTTGCCATGCGCCAAGGCTCAAAACTTGCCCCAAAACTTGCAGAGGTAACCTTGTATCATAATGGTTACGCGCTAGTAGATGTTGAAGGCAAGTCTTTGTTTGACGGCTCGCTTACCGCTGGTACCAGTGATTGCGCGCACTTGACCTATTATCATGCAGATAGTGGCGAGCAAATTATGCTGAATTAAGTAAGCGTAGTCTGATAGTAATGTGATTATTTCAGTATTTTTCTATTATATTACTTTTGGGTTTGATGGAAAGCTGGCTCAGTAGCTTCTAGTTGCTGAAAATTTTGCTAAAGTGAGCATGGCTTGTTTGTATGGCGAGTCTGTAAAATGGGCAATTGCAGCACAAGCTAATTCACATTCTCTTTCAGCAATTCCGCGTACATGTTGTAGTGCGCCGGTGCGTTCTACTGCACTAAGTACGGTGGGTAAGTCCTCTAAGCCGCCATGTTCAATTGCGCGTTTAATGGTTTCGGCTTCAGTAGCGTTACCATTACGCATGGCATATAGCAACGGCAAAGTGGGTTTACCTTCGCTTAAGTCATCACCCAGGTTTTTGCCAATTTCAAGTACATTGCCGCTTAAATCCAGCACGTCATCTATCAACTGAAACGCGGTACCAATATGCATGCCGTATTGACTTAGTGCTTCTTCATCCTGTGGTGTGGCCTGGCTGATGATTGCGCCCAAGCGTGTTGCGGCTTCAAATAGCTTGGCAGTTTTGTAGTGAATCACTTGCAGGTAGGCTGCGTCGGTAATGTCTGAGTTGTGCACATTCAACAGTTGCAGCACTTCACCTTCTGCAATCACATTAGTTGCGTTACTTAACACTTCCATCACGCGCATGTTTTGTACGGCAACCATCATTTGAAAAGCACGTGAATAGACAAAGTCGCCCACCAATACGCTGGCGGCATTGCCAAAAAGTGCATTGGCCGTGTTCTGCCCACGCCTTTTTGCAGATTCATCTACTACGTCATCATGCAATAAAGTGGCGGTGTGAATAAATTCAACCACTGCAGCCAGTTGGTGATGGTGCGGTTTGATTTTGCCAAACAGGCCGGCAGAGAGTAATACCAGTATGGGGCGCAAGCGTTTACCACCACTATTGATAATGTAATGCGCAACTTGATTCACTAAAGTGACATCAGAGTGCAGCGAGTGCTGAATAACCGTATTGACAGCTTCAATATCGTCAGAGATGCAAGATTGAATGGTGTTTAATTGAGTGGTGCTTTGCGTCACGATAATAAACCTGTAAAAGTAGCAATTATTTTAACACAGCCAACTTTCGCTTATTGAATCTGGTTGAATAGTTCATGTGTAAAAGGTGAGATAATAATGGCTTAAAGTTACCGCAGTGATTTTTTGATGCAGCTTGCGATTATGGTTTGCTTTGCACAATAAATTGCGTATAATGCGCGATTCTTCTGAAGTATGAGTTAAAGGCATAATCATGTATGCAGTAATCAAAACTGGTGGTAAGCAATATCGCGTAATTGCAGGCGAAAGATTAAAAGTTGAAAAATTAGAAGTTGAAGTTGGCGGTACTGTTACGCTAGATCAAATTTTAATGGTTTCAGACGGTGAAAAAACAACCATCGGTTCACCTATCATTAAAGGTGCTACTGTTAAAGCAACTGTGCTTTCACATGGTCGTGGTGATAAAGTAATGATTTTCAAATTCCGTCGTCGTAAACATTATCGTAAAACACAAGGCCATCGCCAAAGTTTTACTGAAATTAAAATTGAAGCAATCGCTGCTTAATTAATTTATAAGCTAGTTAAGTTACAAATAAGTTAACTAACAGTTAAGACAAGATTAAGGATTAGAGAAAAATGGCACATAAAAAAGCAGGTGGTAGTTCACGTAACGGTCGCGATTCACACGCACAACGATTAGGTGTTAAAGCTTTCGGTGAGCAAGTAGTTTCAGCTGGTAGCATTATTGTGCGTCAGCGCGGTACAAAAATGCACGCTGGTGAGAACGTAGGCATGGGTAAAGACCACACTTTGTACGCTAAAGCTGATGGTAAAGTGGCTTTTGCAATTAAAGGCGCGTTAAAGCGCCACACTGTAAGCATTATTGTTACAGCTTAAGTTTAAATAACTTTATTAAAGCCTCATCGTTTGATGGGGCTTTTTTATTTGGTAAACTCTCACGTGTGAATAACCAGCTTTGACGTGTGAATAATGAGCTTCAGCTCATTTATTCCACGGGCAAGCCAAAAACTGGCTAAGCTGGTATATTCCACGGGGAAGACCTTTCACTCAGAATAATGTGCTTTAGCGCATATATTCTGTGGGGAAGCCA
>DIZU01000095.1:0-3041 GCA_002429455.1 Methylotenera sp. UBA6020
TGCGACCGACGGATATAACCGCACGTTTTGGTGGAGAAGAGTTTGCCGTGATCCTGCCAGCAACCCATTTTGCTCCGATTCAAACCATGGGCGAAAACCTGCTACGCGGTGTGGCAGAGTTGGCGATCCCACACCGTGCCTCAACCATTGCTGAGTACCTGACGATAAGTATAGGTGGCGCAACAATGATGCCGCAATCCTCAGAGTCATTTTTTCGCTTGATTGATCGTGCTGACGAGGCTTTGTATGATGCTAAGAGGTCGGGCAAGAATAGGGTGGTGACGTATGGACAAGATCATCCTTTCCACCTTCATCCTGACGGCGGAGCATCTGCGGCCACCTGATGCATGGTTCACCCATAGAAAGTGTCTTATCTATTGCTAATCCTCTAAATAATGACAGTCACGTATTGTTTTTTGTAGGAGCGACGGTCTTAGCTTTAATCAATCAAACACTGCTATTATTTAGAGGATTAGCAATAGCTATAACACTACTTTTCGCACTAATTTTTGCCATAAGGATCCCCTCAAGCAGAAGATCCCAATCATGCATTAGTTTCTACGGTGTCCGTCCCCCAGCCTTGCGCTTGCTTACTCCTTAATCGCTTCAACAGGAATAGTCAGCGTGACTTCATCGCCAACATAAGGCGCATATTTGCCGGCGTTAAATTCTGTACGTTTGATTTTAGTTGTGGCAGTTGCACCGCAAGCATCTTTTTTCAGCATAGGATGTGGCATGCACAGAAAGGAAAGGACGGTCAGCGTAACGGGTTTAGTTACGCCTTTTACGGTCAAATTGCCGTCAACCGCCACGACTTTATCACCATCAAATTTCACACTGCTGGATTTGAATGTGATGGTTGGGTATTTGGCGGTATCAAAAAAATCCACGTCTTGAATATGCGTGTTAAACAAGGGATAGCCGGTATTGACTGAAGTGGCGTCAATCACCACATCAACACTGCCGGTTTTGGCAGCGCGGTCCAAGGTGATTTTGCCGGTAATCGTATCAAAGCGGCTTAACTGGGTGGAATAGCCAAAATGGCTATATTCAAAGCGTGGCTTGCTGTGGTTGCCGTCAATGATGTACGTATCCGGCGCGGCAAATGCTGCGGCTGAAGTCAGCGAGGCTGCGAAAATAGCGGTTAATGCGAGTTTTTTCATGGTAATTTTCCTTAAGGTTGGTAAATATGCTTGCAGTTAAATCTGTAACGTAAATCAATAAGATATGCTTGTTAAACTTACTTTTTGGCCGGTGCCGCTGCGGCGGTAATGTGGAATTTGATCTGGATTTCATTGGCGACGGTGCTGATATCAGCCCATTCACCCTCGCCGATGGCATAGTCCAGGCGTTTGATGGTGAAACTGCCGTCAAACAAGGCTGCTGAGGAATCTGGCTTAAATGTGAATGGTGCTGAAACTGCCAAGGTTTTACCTTTGATGGTGAGTTTGCCCTGTACTTCAAAACGGTTGGTTCCTAACGATTTAACGCTAGTGGAGACAAATTTAGCCGATGGAAAGGCTTTGGCGTTAAACCAGTCTTTGCCGACCACCTCATCATCGGCATCACTATTGCCAGTATCAAATGCTGGCAATAGTGATATCAAACTTGGCTTGCGCAGCCTCTGGCTTGGCTGGGTCAAAATCTATCTGGGCGACAAACTTCTTGAACTTGCCATCTAGCGGCACATTCATCTGTTTGTAACCGAAGCTGATGCTACTTTTGTCGTTCAACACCTGAGTGAATTCGATTGCGCTCGCGCTGCTTGTCACAAGGAACAATCCCATCAAGGCTAAATACTTAACATACATGCTAGTCATAATTTTTCTCCAGAATTAAACGGCAGCATACGTCGCAAAATATTATCCTTGTCGATGAAATGATGTTTGAGTGCTGCAAGGGTATGTATAACCACTAAAGCTAACAGACTGTAATTCAAGCTTTTATGCACGGCCATCAGTAAATTACCCAGAATTTTGTTCTTGCCTATCAAATCAGGAATAGGCAGCACACCTAACCATATTGTCTGAAAACCCTTGGCCGAGCTCATCAACCAGCCGGATAGCGGTACTGCAATGATTAACAAGTACAACAATATATGCGTAATTTGGCTAGTCAGCTTTTGCCATTGTGGCAAGCTGTCAGGGAGACCCGGTGGGGTATGACTGGTGCGCCAGAAAATACGGAACATCACGAACATGAACACGCTAACACCAAGCCATTTGTGCCAGCTATAAAGCTTGAGTTTGTAGGGTGATAGCGGTAAATCGTGCATATATAAACCTAGCGGAAAAGCAATTAAAATCAACATCGCGATCCACCAGTGCAAACCGATTGCCGTAAGTGTGTATCTCCACGAGTTTTGCTTCATAACGGACTTGCCAACAAGCTGACGTTGCTCGGAAAAATATGGCCAAGCTTGGTCGCTTTGGTTTCAAGATAATACGAATTATGCGGCGTAGTATCTGCAATCAGTGGAATACGCTCAACTACGTCAATGCACAGCGCTTTTAGTGCAATAACTTTGCGCGGATTATTCGTCATCAGACGCAGGCGCGAAATGGCAAAATGTGCCAGCATAGGTTTGCACAAGCGATAGTCACGCAGGTCAGCCGCGAAGCCGAGTTTTTGATTTGCTTCTACCGTATCGGCACCTTCATCCTGAAGTTTGTATGCGTTAATTTTATTTAACAATCCAATACCTCGCCCCTCTTGCCGTAGATATAAAATGATGCCACGGCCTTCAGCAGCAATGGCTTGCATAGAGAGCTCCAATTGCGCACCACAGTCGCAGCGTTGGCTAAACAATGCATCACCTGTCAGGCATTCTGAATGTACTCGTGCAAGCACAGGTTCGCTGGCTGCGGCATCGCCTAGTGTCAAGGCCAAATGCTCTTTGCCGGTCGCAGGTTCAATAAAGGCATGTAATTCGAATGTGGCCCATTTCGTTGGCAACTGGCAAGCACCGACAAATTCAAACCCATCATTTGCCGGCAAAGCTTGGGTTATTTTTTTTGATAACTGCATCACTCACCCCATTC
>DIZU01000095.1:3200-3442 GCA_002429455.1 Methylotenera sp. UBA6020
TATTAAGCAGGCAAAGTATGCACTGCAACAAATTAAAATAAAAACGGAAAATTTAGTGCGGCATATTCAAAATATTTGAATTACTTAATGCCGCACTATTTTTCAGCATTGCAAACTTTAATTTCTACCAATTGATTACACACGACATTAAATAGAAATATCCAAGTTTATTATTCAGCCTTAGCAAAGTTACCTTGTTGATAGTCATTGATGGTCTGTAAAATCTGTTCCTGAGTGTTCAT
>DIZU01000095.1:3691-3905 GCA_002429455.1 Methylotenera sp. UBA6020
CATCGGCATTCAAAACAACGCCGTCATAGTCGATAGCATTTTTCAGAATCGCCATACGTTGTGCCGGTACTTGTTTGTCACCAACCTGAATTTCGCCGCGATACACGTAGATGAACGCATTAAACGTCGACGGTAATGCCTGCGCAAAACTCGCACCTGCCGGCATATGCAGATCTAAATAGAGCGGCTCGGTGGTCTCGCGTTGCATGGCACC
>DIZU01000032.1:0-12565 GCA_002429455.1 Methylotenera sp. UBA6020
GGGATAAACACTGTTTCGATACTGTTCGCAGTGTCTGCGCCAATCAGCCATTTACGCGTACCGTCGTTAGACACCTGCTCCAACTGTACAGTAGGTAAGGTGATTTCAGCCTCATTGGCTAATTTCTCACGTAATACTTTGGCAATATCAGTCATTTGCTCAAAGTCATGCACGCCAAAGTGATGCATCCAGCGCATCAACTGTTTGGCACGAAAAGGCTTCTCACCTTGTTCGGCAAACCATTGCGCCAGTTGTGGCTGATTGAAATTGAGCAAATTAACCAAAATTGTTTTTACCTTTATATAACTTAAAACTTAATTACTTACCGAAAAAGTAAGCAATCTCAATAGCAGCATTATCTTCAGAATCTGAACCGTGCACTGCGTTTGCATCAATACTTTCAGCAAAGTCAGCACGAATCGTGCCGGCAGCAGCGTCTTTAGGGTTAGTTGCACCCATTAAATCACGGTTCACTTGCACGGCATTTTCACCTTCTAAGGCTTGAATCATCACTGGGCCTGAAATCATAAATTTCACCAAATCACCAAAAAATGGGCGTGTTGCGTGCACTGCGTAAAAACCTTCAGCTTCCGCTTGTGTTAATTGCGCCATTTTTGCAGCAACAACTTTTAAACCTGCGTTTTCAAAACGTGTGTAGATTTTACCAATTACATTTTTTGCCACTGCATCAGGTTTGATGATAGAAAGTGTGCGTTGAACAGCCATAACAACTCCATTAAATTAACATATTGAAAAGAACGATAAAATACCATTTTTGGCGCTTAAAATAAACCAACATTTTTATGCGATGTTTTTACTAAAACATGTTTAAATCCGCTCACTATGTGGCAGAATTGCACTTCGATGAAAATTACCAGCTCCCCAACACAACCAACAACCCTTACCTGCCCTGCGTGTGGCTTGCTTTGCGATGATGTATTGTTAACTACAGCATCCCCAGTTGCCGTAAAAGTCGCTTGTGCAAAAAGTGTTACTTTTTTTGAGCAGACTTATTCTGCCGATAACCCTTCATTCGGTATTCCTAGCGTAGCTGGCCAAACTACTGACTTGAACACAGCGATCAAAGCCGCCACTGATATTTTGCGCAAAAGTAACCAGCCCTTGTTCGCAGGCTTAGGTACAGAAGTGCAAGGCATGCGTTCATTAATGCGTCTAGCGGAAAAAACTGGCGCCACGCTTGATCATATGCACAGTGAAGGAACCGTTCGCAACACACTGGCACTTCAAAATAGTGGCTGGCAGACCACCACACTTACCGAAGTGAAAAATCGTGCCGATGTAATTTTGGCGATTGGCACCGACATCGTTTCCAGCCATCCGCGGTTTTTTGAAAAACTGGTATGGAATACGGAGAGCTTGTTTAACAAGCCCGTGCCAGAGGTAATTTATTTAGCTGCGCCTTTGAATGCCTCTGGTGAAAATACCCAAGCAGGCATTTCGCCAGCGGGTACACAACCCATGGTTATTCCTGCCGCAACTGAGCAGTTACCTGAAATCATCAATGCGTTAAATGCCTTAGCAAATGGCAAAAATCTAAATATTGACAATATTGCCGGTGTTGCACTCTCATCGCTACAGACGATACTAGAAAAATTAAAAGCAGCACAATATGCCGTAGTGGTGTGGTCTGCTAGCAATTTAAAATTTGCACACGCTGAACTCACTGTTCAAAGTATTACTCAACTCATCGCTAAACTGAATGAAACCAACCGCGTCGCAGGCTTACCACTCAATTCTGGCGATGGCGATACCAGCGTTAATAATACCAGCACTTGGCTCAGCGGCTATCCGACAAGAAACCGCTTCACTAATGTGAAATCTGGTGGCAAGCCGGAATACGATGCTTATTATTTTTCAACCAAACAACAGTTGGAAAATTGCGATGCATTGTTGTGGGTTAGCACATTTAACGCACATCAACCACCGCCAGACACCGGCGCTCCCACCATTGTGATTGGTCACCCCAATATGCAATTTACTCGTGCGCCGGATGTATTTATCCCGGTAGGTATCCCTGCATTAGACCATACCGGCACGATGTTCCGGTTGGATAGCGCCGTTGCACTGCCATTGAAAAAATTACGCGACTCCAATTTACCGAGTTTAAGCCAAGTCACTCAGAAAATCCTAGATATTTTATCATGCTAACACTCCTTAAAAACGGCAAGATTTACGACCCTGCGCGCGGCAAAGATGGCGTAATTCAGGATATTTATATTCGTGATGGCCGCATCGTCAACAAACCCAGCGATACAGAAAAAATCAGTCGAACTTATGATTTAGCAGGCAAAGTCGTCATGGCCGGCGCAATTGATATGCATAGCCATATTGGCGGTGGCAAAATCAATATTGCACGTATGATGCTGCCTGAGTTTCAAGAAACTAGAAAATATAGCGAACCTGAAGCGCACATTTGCACACCTAATTGCAGCCATGACGCCACACCTAACACTACTGACACAGGCTTTCGTTACATTGAGATGGGCTATACCGCGGCTTTCGAACCTGCCATCATGCCCATTAACGCCCGTCAAGCGCATTTAGAAATGGCTGACACGCCGATGATAGACAAAGGTGGCTACGCCATGCTAGGCAGTGACGACTACTTTTTACGCATGCTCGCAGCAAAAAAAGATCAAAAATCGATTAACGATTACGTTGCGTGGATATTACATGCCACGCAAGCCATCGGCATTAAAGTGGTGAACCCAGGCGGTATTAGCGCGTTTAAGTTTAATCAACGTAAATTAGATTTAGATGAAAATCACAGCTATTACCATATTTCGCCACGTGAAATATTAAAAAGTTTAAGTACCGCAGTACATGAATTAGGCATTGCCAAACCTTTGCATGTGCATTGCAATAACTTAGGTGCAGCCGGTAATTTCGAAACTACATTGAACACCATGGGCGCTTCCGATGGTCTGCCTATGCACCTCACACATATTCAGTTCCATAGCTATGGTACTGAGGGAGATAAGAAGTTTTCATCTGCCGCTGCACAGATTTCAGAAGCCCTGAATAAAAACAAACACATTACCGCCGATGTTGGTCAGATTTTATTTGGTCAAACCGTTACTGCTTCTGGCGACAGCATGATGCAGCACTTGAACGCTAAACATGCCAACCCAAAAAAATCAGTCATCATGGATATTGAATGTGATGCCGGTTGTGGCGTAGTGCCATTTAAGTATCGCGACCAAAATTACGTTAATGCATTGCAATGGGCGATTGGCTTGGAAATATTTCTGTCAGCCGAAGACCCTTGGCGCATCTTTTTAACCACCGACCATCCAAATGGTGCGCCATTTACCAGCTACCCGCACCTGATCCGCTTACTGATGGATAAAAGCTTTAGAAACGAAGCATTTGCTAAACTAAACTTAGATGCCCAAGCCATGAGCAATCTGACCAGCATCGACCGCGAGTATAGCTTGTACGAAATCGCCATTATGACGCGTGCGGGTGCAGCTAACCTCGTTGGACTGCATGATCGTGGGCATTTAGGGGTAGGTGGCGGAGCAGACATTACCGTGTATACAGACCAGCTAGACCGTGAAGCGATGTTCAGCAAACCTGATTATGTGTTTAAAGATGGTGAACTTGTCGTCAAAGATGGCAAAGTGGTTAAAGTAACTTGGGGTGCCACCCATACCGCCAAGCCTGCCTTTGATATTAGCGTTGAAAAAGACTTAAAAGACTATTTCGATAAATACCACACTATACAATTAGATAATTTTAAAATTAGTGATGATGAAATAAGCAATGACGGCCGTGGCAGTGTCATTGTTCATGAAAACAAGCAACCATCACATTGATTTAAGAATAAGGAGTAATGATGAGTAGATTGTATGGCGAGCAACACCGCAGCATTCAAGACGACTTTGGCACCAGAGGCATGGCCGACCGCGTTGAGGAGCTTGTTTGCCGTACCGAGTTTGATGATGGCGCTAAAGGCTTCATTGAAAGCGTGGAGATGTTTTACTTATCCTCTATTGATCATCAAGGCCGCCCTACCGTTTCATACAAAGGCGGCGATGCAGGCTTTGTAAAGGTTGTAGACAGTACTACTTTAATCTTTCCAAGCTACGACGGCAACGGCATGTTTTTTTCCATGGGAAACATCAGTGCCAATCCGCAAGTCGGCTTATTGTTTATCTCATTTGAAACGCCTAACCGCCTGCGTGTACAAGGTACTGCAAGCATTTCGAAAGATCCCGCTTTAATAGCGAGCTTCAAAGAAGCGGACTTTGTAGTCACGGTAAAATTATCTGAATTATGGCAAAACTGCCCGCGATATATTCCTAAATATGAAAAAGTACGTGATTCACGCTATGTACCGCGCGATCATTGTGAAACGCCGCTGGCCGGCTGGAAACAGCTTGATTTAGTGCAAGACGTATTACCAGAAACAGACCTGAAAAAGGTAGAAAAAATAGGCACCATTAACATTGAAGAATGGGTTGGGAAAATTCAATCACGCGATGCTACTGCTTAACACGAGCTCTTTGAAAGATTATTACTTAAAAAATTATGTTGATTAATGGCGTACAAATAGACGACACCTTTGCCGAAGCATTCAATATGCGCGGCACGCGTGTACTCATCACCGCACAAAACCTTAAATGGGCCTACCATGCAGCCAACGCGATGACAGGCTTCGCCACATCAGTGATTGGCTGTGGCGTTGAAGCTGGCATCGAACGCGAACTTAATGTCGATGAAACACCTGATGGTAGACCTGGGGTGAGCATTTTAATGTTTGCCATGGGCAGCAAAGTCCTGATGCAACAATTGGAAACACGTATGGGGCAATGTATACTCACCTGCCCTACCGCCGCTGCATTTGCCGGGGTAGAAAGTGAAGAGCGCATTAATCTAGGCAAAAATTTACGTTTTTTTGGAGATGGTTATCAAACCTCCAAATTATTCGCTAATAAAAATGGTAAAGCCAAACGCTACTGGCGTATCCCAGTAATGGATGGCGAGTTTCTGTGCGAGGAAACCACTGGTATGGTACGCGCAATTGGTGGTGGTAACTTTTTGATCCTGGCTACATCACAACCAGCAGCACTCGCTGCAGCTGAAGCTGCGATTGACGCGATGAAACAAATACCGAATGTAATTATGCCTTTTCCAGGCGGCGTCGTACGCTCTGGATCTAAAGTTGGCAGCAAATATAAAACCATGTTTGCCTCAACGAATGATGCATTTTGCCCAACACTGAAAGGTGCAACTAATACCGAACTTTCACCTGAGATTGAAAGCGTCATGGAAATTGTAATTGATGGCTTAAATTTTGAAGATATTGCAGCATCCATGCGTGTTGGCATACAAGCTATTTGTAACCTGGGTGCAGCAAGCGGCGTAAAGCGCATCTCAGCAGGTAACTATGGTGGAAAGTTAGGGCCACATCATTTCAAACTGCATGAGATTATGGCTGAAAGTACATCATGAACGCACTCACCTTTACCCAAAAGATAACCCTGCAACACCAGCTCAACTGTGCGGCACTTACGCCTAATAATTTAGCAAACAAATCAATAACCGAGATAGCAAGCATCTTACTAGGTTATGGAAAAAGCCAACTGCGGGTAGATGAAGTGTTTGAGATTACAGGCAATGATGCACAAAACATTTACTTCAAAAACAGCTCAAATAAGCTCGACTATCTAGGCGCCAACATGGCAACTGGTTGCATGCACATTGAAGGCAATGCCGGTGCGTATCTTGGTTACAATCTAAAACAAGGTGAGATTCACTGTCACGGCAATACCGAAGCTTTCGCCGCCTGTAATATGGTAGCTGGTTTGCTTAAGGTGGATGGCAATACCGGAGACTTTTTAGGAGGCGCATCTTCCGGACTACGTAAAGGCATGCGTGGTGGCACGGTCATCGTAAAAGGTAATGCAGGAGATCGTGTGGGCGATCAAATGCGCCGTGGACTGATTCTGGTTGAAGGCAACGTGGGGGCCTATTGTGGCAGCCGTATGATTGCAGGTACGATAGGTGTGCTTGGCGATGTAGGTGGCTATGCAGGCTTTAACATGAAACATGGCACATTGTTATTTTCAAAACTGCCGAAACTGCACGCTACTATTAAAGATTGCGGCACGCATACCTTGCCATTTTTACATTTATTGTTCAAATCTTTTGTGCCATTTAAAACTAAATTTTCTGACATTAAAACTCAACGTGTACAACGTTTTGTTGGGGATGTAGCTTGTAATGGTAATGGCGAAATTTTGTTTCTTTCGCCATCGCAATAACACTCGTTCTGGCAATCACTCCTGCAAGTGATAAAATAGTGTTTTGTAACAACTTTTATTGCCATGACCACGCACTTAACACCTCAGTATTTAACTGCTGCACTTTATAAATTCGTCAGCTTGCCTGATTACAACGCCTTACAAGCACCGATCCTAGCTGCCTGCGAAAGCAACAACATCAAAGGTACTCTCCTACTTGCTGAAGAAGGTATTAACGGCACAATTGCTGGTTTGCCTAAAGATATTCACAACGTGCTGGATTTTATACGTACAAATCCGCTATTCGAGAATCGTTTTTCCGATCTAGAACACAAGGAGTCTTTTGCTTCTGAGCATCCGTTTTACCGCATGAAAGTTCGTCTCAAAAAGGAAATTGTAACGCTGGGCGTAGCAGGCATCAGCCCGACCAAACAAGTAGGCACTTACGTCAAACCCGAAGACTGGAATGCATTAATTTCAGACCCGGATGTTATTTTGATTGATACCCGCAACGATTATGAAGTTGACATTGGCACATTCAAAGGCGCAATCGACCCTAAAACCACAACATTCCGCGAGTTTCCAGACTACGTTGCCAACCACTTTGATAAAACCAAACATAAGAAAGTTGCCATGTTCTGCACGGGCGGTATACGCTGCGAAAAAGCCTCATCGTATATGATGGAACAAGGCTTTGAAGAGGTTTACCACCTGCAAGGCGGTATTTTGAAATATCTTGAGACCGTGCCGGAAGAGCAAAGTCTATGGCAAGGTGAATGCTTTGTATTTGACCAACGTGTAGCAGTTAAACACAATTTAGAAGTAGGCGAATACGACCAGTGCTACGCCTGCCGCCACCCACTCTCACCCGATGAATTGCAAAGCCCGCAATATACGCCGGGGATCTCTTGTCCTTATTGCTATGACAAATTATCGGCAGAAAAGCGTGCCAGCCTCACAGAACGCCAAAAACAAGTGATATTAGCCAAACAACGCGGCGAAATGCACATTGGTGAAAAGCAGAGAAAATAAGGGTTTCATTCCCGGCTACTTTATGGTCACACACAAATTTTGATGAACAAACCTCGTGAAAAAGAGGCGATCAAGGCCTATTTAAAGCTTTTACAAACTAAAGGTGCAGCTAGTGGTATCTTGTATAAACGCTCGTTATTTTTAGATAAACTAGGTGTATGCATTGCTGACAAAACTCTTGACCGTACTGAATATGGACAGGCCTTAGATGTCGTCATGAAAACCATTCCTGCCGATGATTGGCATGAAAACCTTAATACCGCCCGTGAATTTTATCCGTTCTGGATGAAAGACATTAAAGCCATTGCTGCATTTAACTTACATTATGGTTTTGATATTCAGTCAGTTCAATGGAAGCCATTAGCAGCTTCACTGAAATCATTAACGGATAGTCTGGAAACGGAAAAGTTTGATACTTCCGAAAACTGGCCATTAAAAGCCTATACACAAGCGCTACGCTATGAAGGCGCGGAACGGTCAGTCGTTGATACACGAGTTAAGTTAGCAAAAATTATATTGATACGCCTTAGAGATGCACCGGTCAAAAATAATAAGTTTTATCGCACTGCGGTTGATCTCACTTTGCCCCTGTTTACTATCAAAGAAAATAGGCATCTGTTTTTAGTGGTCGTACGAGAGTTTTATTATTTTTGGAATGGCAGCCCGGATGCCGCTACCAAAGTGCTCAAAGATGGCTCAAATAATATGCTGTAATGCATGTTAATTTTGGAGAGATATAGGTCAAATGTGACCTGGATTATTGTAAAACTGCGATCTGATTCCTATTGCTTCTTGTTTCATATAGCCCTTGTCGCATAAAATAAAAGGCACCTTTAAAGGTGCCTTTTATTTTTAACTACGGACCAGTTACTGCCTATTTTTCAAATTCGCCGCAATACGCAATCTCAACGCATTCAGCTTAATAAAGCCGCCGGCGTCTTTTTGATCATAAGCGCCTTTGTCGTCTTCAAAGGTTGCAATCGTTGAATCAAACAGTGAATTGGTTTTACTATCACGTCCTGTCACAATCACATTGCCTTTGTAGAGTTTAACGCGCACCCAGCCATTAACTACCGTTTGTGTATGGTCTATCAACGTCTGAATGGCTATACGCTCAGGGCTCCACCAATAGCCGTTGTAGATCATGCTGGCGTAGCGCGGCATGAGATCATCTTTTAAATGTGCCACTTCACGGTCTAGTGTGATGGACTCAATCGCACGGTGTGCTTTGAGCATAATTGTGCCGCCAGGGGTTTCGTAACAACCGCGAGACTTCATGCCGACGTAGCGGTTTTCAACTAAATCCAAACGACCAATACCATGCTTACCGCCAATTTTGTTCAAATACGCTAAAAGCTCATGCGGCTTCATGGCTTCACCATTCAGGCTTACCGGATCACCATTGACATATTCAATATCCAAATACTCGGCAGCATCAGGGGCTTTTTCCGGGCTCACACTCCAACGCCACATTGACTCTTCAGCTTCCGCTGCTGGGTTTTCTAAATGACGGCCTTCGTAGCTGATATGCAATAAATTGGCGTCCATGCTGTATGGACTACCACCTTGTTTATGCTTCATATCTACCGCGATATTATTAGCCTCTGCATAAGCCATGAGTTTTTCACGGCTCAATAAATCCCACTCGCGCCAAGGAGCGATGATTTGAATATTCGGGTTTAAGGCATAGGCGCCCAATTCAAAACGCACCTGGTCGTTACCTTTACCAGTGGCGCCATGCGAAATTGCATCGGCATTGGTCTCTGCGGCAATCTCGATTAAACGTTTAGCGATTAACGGTCTGGCAATCGAAGTGCCTAATAAGTATTCGCCTTCATATACGGTATTCGCGCGAAACATTGGGAACACGAAATCACGTACGAATTCTTCACGAACGTCGTCAATGTAAATCTCTTTCACGCCTGCAGCTTTGGCTTTTGCGCGCGCTGGCTCTAGCTCTTCACCTTGACCTAAATCAGCAGTAAAGGTTACCACTTCGCATTGGTATTCATCTTGCAGCCATTTTAAGATGACTGAAGTGTCCAGGCCACCTGAATAGGCTAGAACAACTTTTTTAACTTCCTTTTTCGCATTACTCATTACTTAAATTTTTCCTCTATTAAACTTTACCTAGACGCTAAGTTTGCCCAACAATAAATATTCCATCAATGCTTTTTGTACATGCAGGCGGTTCTCTGCCTCATCCCACACGACAGACTGCGCTCCATCAATAACCTCTGCTGCCACCTCTTCACCGCGATGCGCTGGCAAGCAATGCATAAAAAGCACATCTTTTGCGGCTACCCGCATCATATCGCCATCTACTTGCCAATCGACAAAGTCACGCATGCGCTCTTCATTTTCTGCTTCAAAGCCCATGCTGGTCCAAACGTCGGTCGTCACCAAATCTGCATCTCGTACAGCTTCCATCGGGTCTGCAAACACCTCAAAATGATCACGCCCGTATAAATTAGCACGCTCAGGCTCGACTTCGTAGCCTGGTGGTGTTGAGACATGTACGTTAAAATCCAACACTTCAGCGGCTTGCAGCCAAGTATTACAAACATTATTACTATCGCCTATCCATGCCACTGTTTTACCTTGGATCGAACCTCGATGCTCGATAAATGTAAAAATGTCCGCTAAAATTTGGCACGGATGATATTCATTAGTTAAACCATTGATCACAGGCACGCGGGAGTTGGCTGCAAAGCGCTCGATAATTTCTTGTTCATAGGTACGAATCATCACCAAGTCGCTCATGCGTGAAATGACTTGTGCTGCATCTTCAACCGGCTCACCGCGGCCCAATTGGGAATCACGCGTATTTAAATAAATCGCCGAGCCTCCCAATTGCTGCATACCTGCTTCAAATGACAAGCGTGTACGGGTACTGGCTTTTTCAAAAATCATTACTAGCGTCCGGTCTTGCAACGGCCAGTATTGTTGATAAGCCTTAAATTGACTTTTAATCCAGCGCGCGCGCTCAAATACATACTCGAGCTCGTCACGATTTAAGTCATTGAATTGTAAAAAATGTTTTATTGCCATAGTTTTATCGATGTAGTAATTATCGCAGTAGATTCTATTGCTTTTAGTTTAGATGTTTTTAATTAATGATTGTTATTGCAAAAGATAATTAGCTGTCTAAAAACGCCTTAATGACTACCGCCAAACGTTGCACTAGCTCTTTAGCCTCAGCCTCACTCATGACTAATGGCGGCAATAAACGCACCACTTTATCGGCTGTCACGTTAATAAGCAGATTAGCCTCTAACGCCATATTCACTAGATCGCCACATGGCCGATCCAACTCAATGCCTATCATTAAACCCGCGTTGCGTATTACTACAACGCCTTTGGTGTTTTTGAATTCAACATTAAAACCTTCACAAATCAGATTGCCGATTTTTTCAGCATTCTCGCGCAGACCGTCTTCTTCTATGATATTTAAGGTAGCTAAACCAGCCGCGCTGGCTAATGGATTGCCACCGAAGGTAGACCCATGTTTGCCGTAAGTAAACACTTCGGCGGCTTTGCCACTAGCTAGGCAGGCTCCAATCGGTACACCTGACGCCAAGCCTTTAGCCAGACTCATGACATCTGGTTTGATTGTTGTGTGCTGAAAAGAAAACCAGGTGCCAGTGCGGCCAACACCCGTTTGCACTTCGTCCAGCATCAACAGCCAGCCATGCTCATCACAAATCTGGCGCAATGATTCTAGGTAGGTACCAGCATCTTTAGGGATATTGATACCACCCTCGCCTTGCACAGGCTCAACTAAAATAGCAACCACATGAGGATTGTGCAAAGCTACTTGCTTGACTGCTTCAATATCATCATAAGGCACACGAATAAAACCGCTAACCAGCGGTTCAAAACCCGCTTGGACCTTACGGTTGCCTGTGGCTGAAAGTGTAGCCATGGTGCGTCCATGAAAGGATTTGTCCATGACGATGATTTCAGGATTTTCTATGCCTTTATTGTGGCCATACAGCCGAGCTATCTTAATACTCGCTTCGTTTGCTTCGCAACCTGAGTTGCAAAAAAACACTTTGTCCATGCCTGAAATTTCGCACAGCTTGTCAGCCAGAGCGGTTTGCTCAGCAATCTGATAGATATTGGAGACATGAATCAACTTAGCCGCTTGCTCGCTAATCGCTTGCACTAATTTAGGATGTCCATGACCCAAGCCATTCACGGCCACGCCGGCAAGTGCATCCAGATATTTTTCACCTTTATCATCCCACAGCCAAACACCCTCGCCCTTAACGAAGGTCACTGGCTGGCGCATATAGGTATTCATTAGGTGATCAGACATAAAAACTCTATTTAATTTAACTCAATTATTAAAAATAAACATAACGTGTTAATACTTATTTAGCACAGATTAGACGCTATATTTAACAAAATACAAACGGCGGCTAACGCCGCCGTTGTAAGCATTACTTGAATTAAAGACCTCTTAAATTAAAAACCTAACAGGACTTCCTAATAAGACTTAAAGACCAACGATTGCCCGGTGCGATAATCCATTAGCCATAAAAAATAACATTGGAATTGAAAGCATCATATTAGTACGCGATGCCAACATTGCCACGCGGCGTGCTTTTGCTTTTACTTCATCGCTCGCAGGAACCATACCTAAGATTTTTTGTTGATTTGGCCAGATAAAAAACCAAA
Source organism: Methylotenera sp. UBA6020 (assembly GCA_002429455.1). Classification (GTDB taxonomy): domain Bacteria; phylum Pseudomonadota; class Gammaproteobacteria; order Burkholderiales; family Methylophilaceae; genus Methylotenera. Next base: position 11,985 of record DIZU01000032.1, read on the forward strand.
CATTAAACAACATGATAGTACCTAGCCATGCGCCAACACCAATAGCAGCATAGCCATTACGTAATGTAAACGCGTTAACAAAACCACTACCAAGCAACCATGCACCTGCTATCCATGTAGCAACTGCAGCCCAGCGAAACCATAACAATGCACGTGGTGCCACATGTTTAGTGATACCAGTAGCTGTGCCATCAGCCGCAGCATCTTTCAATGCTGGCATTTGTACAAGATTAAAATAATAAAGCAGGCCAATCCATGTGATGCCTGCAACAATGTGGGCCCAACGGGCAATTCCTGGTAAAAAATCCATGATTTATGCCCCCACCAAAAAAGTTTTAACAATTAAATATATCACTAGCGTAAGCACTAAGCCTGCGATAATTGTCCCTGAAATCGAATCTAACGGATTTTTCATGCGACACATCTCCTAGTTTTTTTTAATTTTATTTCCAATTTTGTGTTATTTTTAATCAACTACTAGGCGTGAGATTAGCCGAAAAGCCCAAGATTGGCAACCCTAGGATTAGCAACTGTCTAGAAGATGAGAAAACCTGGAAATTAGTTAGCGTATGCGGGTACAA
>DIZU01000032.1:12625-21725 GCA_002429455.1 Methylotenera sp. UBA6020
GCGTATGCGGGTACAAATATTCGTTTATTTACTCAGCGATTACATAAAAATTAGCACTTGAAAAAAACGGCGATTTAGGCAAAAATCGCGATCCTTTGTAATTTTAATTCCCACTCATTTTCTATGGCGTCTTTAGCCTCCGTTCAACAACTATCAATACAACCGCAATTACCCGTTGCCTGGTATGTTGATCCACTCATTCATGCGCTTGAAAAAGAACATTTGTTTGCGCATGCGCCTCACTATCTTGGGCACGAACTCATGGTGCCGAAGGTGGGTGATTATCGCGTATTGGACTGGACTGGTGAGGCTAAAAACCTGGTGCATCACCAAGATGGAATATGTGTGATGAGCAACACATGCCGGCATAGACAAGCCATTATGCTTAAAGGCAGTGGCCATACTAAAAATATTGTCTGCCCACTGCATCGCTGGACTTATGACCTGGAAGGCAAGTTGTTAGGTGCGCCGCATTTTGATGAAAATCCTTGCTTACATCTTCAGCAAAAATCGCTACAAAACTGGCAAGGCTTACTATTTGATAGCAAACGCGATATTGCGAAAGACTTAGTCAAGCTTGGTTGCAAACAAGATTTTGATTTTACCAACTACATGCTGAATCGCGTGGTGGTTGAAGAATACAACTTCAATTGGAAAACCTTTATTGAAGTCTATTTGGAAGACTATCACGTTGGTCCATTCCACCCTGGACTCAATCAATTTGTCGATTGTGGTGAATTAAATTGGGAGTTCGGCGATACATACAGCGTGCAGACCGTAGGCTTTAAACAGTCGCGTAATAAGTCTGGCTCCCCTATATATCAACGATGGCAACAACAAGTTGCACAATATAACGGTAAAAACACACCCAAATACGGAGCAATTTGGATGGTGTATTACCCATTTCTGATGATTGAGTGGTATCCGCATGTACTAGTCGTCTCCCATATCATTCCGCGTGGTGTAGATGCGTGTAGCAATGTCGTTGAATTTTATTATCCAGAAGACATTGCTTTGTTTGAACGGGAATATGTCGCCGCGCAGCAGGCCGCTTATGAAGAAACAGCAGTGGAAGATAATGAAATCTGTCAGCGCATGCATGATGGCCGCCGCGCTTTATTCGCACAAGGCATTGATGAACATGGCCCTTATCAACACCCGATGGAAACTGGCTTGGAGCATTTTCATCATTGGTATCGCAACCAACTGGAAGCATTTATTTGAAACTTTTATGCAACATACTCACGAACGAAACGTCGGCGTCAGTTGATAAATCTTAAGCGACCAAGTCTTGCACTACCCAACCTGCGCAGCTTATGGATGTTAGTCGCAGCACTGGGCTTTGCCATCATGGGTGCACTGGTTAAAGTAGGCGCACAAAAATTCAGTAGTAGTGAGCTTGTTTTCTACCGCTCGATTTTTGGTTTGATTGTTATCTGGCTGTATATTTTCACCAATAAATTGCCTCTTGCCACCCCGGTGATGTTCAAGCAGATGTCACGCGCTTTAGTCGGCTTTGCTTCACTTGTGTTGTTCTTCTATGCTATCGCCCACCTACCTTTAGCGACTGCGATCACCCTAAACTATACCTCGCCCTTGTTTTTGGCTGTATTCACTCCACTTTTTCTGCAAGAAAAGTCAGAAAAAACCTTGTTTATCGGGCTGATTATTGGCTTTATTGGCGTTAGCCTGTTACTTAAACCTAGTTTTGGTCATCAAGATTTGCTGGCCGGAAGTTTGGGATTACTCTCAGGCATAGGCGCTGCATTGGCGTATGTGCATGTCAAGCAGTTAGGAAAAGTGCACGAACCAGATTGGCGTACGGTATTTTACTTCACGCTAGTATCCACGGTTGGCGCCGGACTGTGGATGTTTTTTGATCATTTCCATCCTATTGATTGGCAAGATTTACCTGTTTTATTAGGTTTAGGACTTTCTGCCACCATTGCACAACTAGCAATGACGCGCGCCTATCGAACCGGAGATACGCTTGTAGTCGCAAGCTTGGCCTATGTAACAGTAGTATTAGCAAGTCTATTTGGCGTGATGTGGTGGAATGAACATTTAAGCTTTGATGCATGCGTCGCCATTGGCTTAATTATCTTAAGCGGGTTGATTAGTGTGCGCACAACGCAGTAACTATTGAGCTTAGGATGAATTTACATATCTTTTCATATTAAATACAAGCACTTAATATTAAGTATTGCTAGACAACTGATTTATTCAGCAGTAATCTAAGCTTCCCACGTTAGATACATAGCACTCATACAACCACATGCCGAGCCATCTCATCACTAAATGTTTACTGATAGGATTAGTCTCCTCTGCACTATCAGGTTGCTTAGGCGGATCAATCGCGCAGCAAATAGTAAGCTCTATGTTGATAAAAGGTGCAGACAAAGCAACCGCAATGTCGCTAGATGCACAAGAGCGCAACAACAAGGAAGCTGCGCAAAAAATGCCGCTCAAAGATACGGCACCGGATCCCTACAAAATCGCATTCTTGAATGCAGGATTTGAAAATGTCGCCATTCAAGTCGAGCCACTGCCTGAAATCCCGCTTGAAGCTGAAACACCTATTCAAATGATGCAGGAAACAAAATTAGTACAAGTAGAAGTTTGGAGTCTGCTGGTGGGTGATGAAAAACAACGAGTGCTTGAAAAAGTGAAATCGCAGAGTGAAGCTGACATTCCACCTAAAAGTGAGTGGCAGCAATGGCAGATTGCGATTGGCGGAGCCGAAAATAACAAACAAGCCATTACATTTTTAATTCCACCAGAAATGGGCAAAATTCACAGCGGCGAAAAAACCCTGGTTGAATTATCTAGCGTAGGTGGGTTAAATATAGCGCGCTATACCTTAAATTAAATGGCTCTTGCCAAAAATCAAGGGTCGATTAAACCACTACGCATCGCAATGAGTGCAATTTCTGCCGAATTGTTGGCATTGAGTTTTTGCTTGATATTGTAAAGATGCGTGCCAACGGTACGTGGACTTAAAAATAAAGTTTCAGCAATTTCATTAGTAGTTTTACCTTTTGCCAGCGCCATAAATACCTCAAACTCGCGTGGAGACAATACGTCCACCGGGTTTTGATCGCCAGACAACTGCTGAATGGCCATTTGTTGCGCAACACTTGCCTCCAGGTACTTTTTGCCCGTGGCTACAGTACGAATCGCCTTAATCAACTCTTCAGCTGCGCTGCGCTTGGTTAAATAACCCATTGCACCAGCATTCAATACACGCTTGGGATGTACTGAGTCTTCATGCGCAGACAATACCAGAATTCTAGCTGAGCCATCTTTAGCGAGAATACGCTCAATCGCTTCTAAACCGCCGATGCCGGGCATGGTGATGTCCATCACTACCACGTCTGGCTTATGCTCCATATAACGTTGAATGCCCTGCTCACCGTTCTCTGCTTCAGCAACGACGGTAATATCAGCATCTGACTCTAGCAACATCTTAAACCCCATACGGACTACGGCGTGGTCATCTACTAGCATGACGTTAATTTGACTCATGTTGCTGTTCTCCCCCATCATTGGGTAGTGTAATGTTATTCAGTAAGTTAAAGCTTTTAAGCATTGTGCCCACTATTGATTTAGCGGGTGATTGGGAATGTTGATATAGATGGCTGTTCCTTGATCTGGTGCAGCATCCACGCTAAAACTACCATGTAATGCCTGCACCCGCTCACGCATGCCAAGCAGGCCAAATTGCTTGGTTTGGTCAATGGAATCAATATCCATGCCGACACCATTATCTTTAATATTCAACTGCAATTCACTTGTTTTAGTTTTGATTAATTTAATATCAATTACCGTCGCACCAGCGTATTTCAATGCATTATTCAAAGACTCTTGTACTATTCGATACAAATTAATGCTGACAGTTTCACCCAACCCGTGCAAATCGCCTTTTAACTGCAAATTAATTTTAATGTTAGGATTTTGTGTTTGGTAAATACTCACGACATCTTTTAAGGTTTCAGCCAAACCTAAATTATCCAAAGAGCCAGGGCGTAACTGGCGAACAATATTGTGCATGCCGTCATATATTTGATTGGCCGCTGACACAATCACCTGTGCATTCGCGGCAATATCCGACATACCTGGATTTGCACTATGGACTTTAGCTTTATTGGCGATGCCTACCGCAAACGTTTTAATCGCGGTGACATATTGCCCTAACTCATCATGCAACTCACGCGCCAGACTACGGCGTTCATCTTCAATATGCTTTTGAATCACATGCGTGAGCTGACGATTCTCTTCCAAGCTACGCATCGCTTCTTCAGCTTTTTTGCGCTCGGTAATATCGCGCATACTGCAAATATCGCCAATCACCTGATTGGTTTTAGGATCAACCAATGGCGCCACTGAAATAGACACATCAAGTATCTTGCCACTTTTACTGATACGCTGCGTAATCTGGTTATCAATGCTTTGCCCGGCCGTTATCACCGTCAAGTTACGCTCTAAATCACCCGCCAAATCTTCAGGACTTAGTAAACTAACGGATCTCCCCATAATCTCTAGGGGGGTGTAACCAAACAATCGTTCCGCCGCTAAGTTCCAAAATGAGATATTGCCATTTAGATCGTGAATAATCATGGCATCGGCGGTTTGTTGTGCAATCAGCGCTAAACGCTGATTCTCAGCCGTACTGGCTTGTAGCGACGCACCCATCGCATTAAAGTTATGTGCTATGCGCGAAAACTCCGGCAATGAAAACTCGGGCAAGCGTGCAGTTAAGTCACCCTTTTCAACCTGATTGATGGCTTTTAACATGGCGCCCAGCGGCTTGAGAGAGCGCCCTAGCATCCAGTACACCATACCATTTAATAAAATAAAGAATGTTAAACCTAGCCAGAATAAATAGCTGACCTTGCCCCATGCCTCACGGATAGCGCCCGATGGATTTGGGACAATTTCCAATCGACCAAAACGCACAAAACGCGTCACAGCTTTTTCATGTGGGGCAAGCAGATCAACAAACCATTGTGGAGGGTTCTCGTGCGCACGATATTTAGAAGGTGGGGATTGATACAACAACGTGCCTTGTAAGCTGTAAAGCCGGATTTCGTTGCTACGTACATGTCCTAATGATTGCAAAAACAGTTTTAATACATCATGCGTATAACCCCATTCCGGGTTCTGCACCGAACTAATGATGACCGTGTCCAGTAACTGCGTAGTAACGCGTGTGGCTGACTCAACACCTTCTTGAATTGATTCTTTGGTTCCCTTAATAAGTACGTAGCCCACTGCCAGCATAAACAGTAGCAGAAGTGCAGTAATGAGAATATTCAGGCGAAAACGTAAGCTCATGGATCGAAGTGGCGGTATGATATATGTAGAGTCTAACAACTTTAATCAAATCACAATATAGTGTTATTCATGATATAGGCAAGATATGCAGACAGATTTCATCTTAAACGCTGCCAAGGCGATTCAACAGGCGATTGTCGCCAATGAAAATGCCTTGGAGTCATTAGACCGGGCGATTGGCGATGGCGATCACTACCTCAACATGAAGCGTGGTGCTAATGCGATTATCGACATTCAACCAGCGTTGGCTACACTCACCCCCGATGCAGCATTACAGCAAATAGGCTTGAAGCTACTCAGCACCATTGGCGGTGCATCAGGACCATTGCTTGCAAGCTTTTTTATGAGCATGGCTAAAACCATCAAAGAAAATGGCGATGACTCTATTTCGAAAATTGCGGCCAGTTTTGCGGCAGGCGTTGAGGCGATTCGTCAGCGCGGCAAAGCCGACCTTGGTGAAAAAACTATGTTGGATGTACTCATCCCAGTCTCAAATCAATTCGTACTACTAGCGGCACAACACTGTGACAGCAAATTGATATGCGCCACGTTAATAGACACTGCAGAGCAAGGCATGCTAGCGACAAAAGACTTAATTGCGACCAAGGGCCGCGCTGCCGGCTTAGGTGAACGCGCCATTGGTCACATCGACCCAGGTGCTAAAAGTTGCCAGCTAATGATAGTGGCTGTTTGTAAGCTTGTGTAGACCTGTAATGCTCACACTATAAGGGATCAAAATGAAAAAATTTATCACCAAAATTGATGATATGTTAGTTGATAGCCTCAATGGTTTTGCCACCGCCCATGCTGACTTAGTCAATCTGCATTTAGATCCGCATTTTATAACCCGTAAAAATAAATCAGCAAACAAAGTCGCGGTTATTTCTGGCGGCGGTTCAGGACACGAACCCTTACACAGCGGCTATATCGGTTATGGCATGCTAGATGCGGCCTGTCCCGGCCATGTATTCACCTCGCCGACCCCAGACCAAATGCTTGCCGCAGCTGAAGCAGTACATGCAGACAAGGGCATTTTATTTATCGTTAAAAACTATGCTGGCGATGTGATGAACTTTGAAATGGCAGCAGAAATGCTGCCTTTTGAACACGCCACCGTACTCACTAGCGATGATGTTGCTGTGACAAATTCAACTTACACCACAGGCCGTCGCGGTGTTGCCGGTACGATGATCGTAGAAAAATGTATAGGCAGCTTGGCTGAAACTGGCGCGAGTTTACAAGCCTGCAAGGCGCTGGGTGATAAAGTGAACAGCCGCACCGCCAGCATGGGCGTAGCGCTCACGAGTTGCACGGTGCCGGCTGCTGGCCGCCCTACTTTTGACATTGATGACAACGAGCTTGAAATGGGCGTAGGCATTCACGGTGAGCCAGGGCGTAGACGTGAAGCCATGCGCGAAGCAGATGTCATTGTAAAAGATTTAGTCGCTGCGATTTTAGAAGACCTTGAATCAGTTCACTTGAAAGCCTTCGATATAAATTCCGGTGAAACCAGTGAAGCATTATTGATGATTAACGGCTTTGGCGCGACGCCTTTAATGGAGCTTTATTTGCTCTATAACCTTGCGGCTAAATTGTTCAACCAACATGGTTTGCAAATCAGCCGCTCATTAGTGGGTAATTACACTACCGCACTGGATATGGCTGGGGCGTCCATCACCATTTGCTTGCTGGATGATGAAATCAAACAACATTGGGATTCACCGGTGCATACATCAGCACTACGATGGGGAAGATAATCAAGAAACGGGACAACACTTGTTGCTTATTAACCTAAGTTAACCGGTAAAAACCTGCTTCCATAAAGCAGTTACCACCGCCACATGTGCAGTTACTGACAACACTTCCATTCTGGAATGTGTTGCACCTTGCAACTTGAGTATGTGCTGCATGTGGCGATACTCAAGATAAGCAAGTACTACCTTCTCGGCTAAACCCTGTTTTTCCGTCAAATCATGGTCGATAATATTGAGTGATGCCAGCAGTTTCAACAGCGCAATGTTGCCAATGTTTTCAGTGAGTTGCGGATATTGTTTTGCATGAGCCAACACTAAGTATTGCACCAAAAACTCCACATCAATAATGCCGCCAACATCATGTTTAATATCGAATAGCTCCGTTGCGTTATGTTGCGCTGCTCGCATTTTTCCACGCATAGCTAGCACTTCAGACTTCAGCTTTGCAACATCTCGCGGTTGCGCTAACACTTCAATACGAATTGCCTCAAACGCTTCGCCTATCTCGCGATCTCCCGCCACAAAACGAGCGCGGGTGATAGCTTGATGTTCCCATACCCAAGCTTTATGCAGTTGGTAATCTCTAAATGCACTCACCTCGCTCACCAGCAGGCCACTATTGCCGTCTGGTCGGAGTTGCAAATCCGTTTCATAAAGCAAACCAGCTGAGGTCAGACTATTGAACCAGTTGTTAATGCGCTGCGCAAAGCGCGCATATACTTCACCAGCTTCTGGCGCATCATCATCGTAAAGAAAAATAATGTCTAAATCAGAGGCATAGCCCAACTCTTTGCTGCCCAGTTTGCCATAGCCGATGACTGCAAATTTTGGCGTATCTCGGTGCTTACCCCGTACATACGGCCAAATAGTTTCTAAGCCTACACTCAAAACCAAAGCTGCAAGTTCACTCAAATAGTCTGAGAGCGTTTCTAGCGCCAGCTCCCCAGCAATATCCTGTGCCGAAAATCGAAATACATTGGCGTGCTTAAAGTGGCGCATCACGTCCATCTGCCGTTCAATGTCACCTTCTACCTCGGCTAAACGCTGAAGCAACTCAACACGCATGGCCGAAAAATCAGGTACGGCATATAAGGTTCGTGTATCTAACAGTTCGTCTAACAAGATGGGATGCTGGGCTAGATAGTTGGCCAGCCACGGGCTGCTGCTACACAACTTAACCAACAGTTGCATGGCTTGCGTATGCTCTGCCAGCAACGCTAAGTAACTCGCACGGCGGCATATGCTTTCTAACAAATCCGTAATGCGTAATAGCGTAGCTTCCGGGTTCAGCATGGTGGCAGCCTGAGAAATCACATGCGGCATCAACGCATCAAAGCGTTGACGGCTTAATTCCGGCAACTTTGCATAGCGGCTACCTTGATGCAAAGCGTTCAATCGACGATAAGTCTCTTGCGCCTCAGCAAAGCCCATTTGTTGTAAAGCGAGCACGGCCTCTTGCTCGGCTAATGCGCCATTCCAAATGGACTTTTCAATGTCTAATACATCGTGGCTACTAGCATTAGCATCGCTAAAGGTTGCGTCAAAGTGTTGCTGTACTTGCTGGCGATAACTGTTTAATTGAGCTAAAAATTCCGTCCAGCCTGAAAAATTCATGGCTTTGGCAATACGCGCTTTTGCTTCATCCGTTTTGGGCAACTCTTGCGTTTGCGCATCATCCACATACATCAACCGGTGCTCCAAGTTTCTCAAAAACTTATACGCCAGGCTTAACTCACGCACTGTTTTTTCGGGCAACAAGCCTTTACTTTTTAATAACGCCAATACTGTGAGCGTTGGCTTAATTTGTAAGCTGACGTCTTGTCCGCCGCGAATCAGCTGAAATACTTGTGCAATAAATTCAATCTCACGGATGCCGCCACGCCCAAGCTTGATGTTGTCATGCATGCCTTTGCTATTCACATCGCGCTGAATTTGTATTTTCAAATCACGCATTGAAGCAAACGCACCAAAATCCAGGTATTTACGAAATACGAATGGCTTGAGCAGCGTGG
>DIZU01000032.1:21785-23076 GCA_002429455.1 Methylotenera sp. UBA6020
ACGAATGGCTTGAGCAGCGTGGTTAATTTTTGGGCTTCGCCCGCCACTACCCGGCCTTTAATCCAGGCATAACGTTCCCACTCGCGACCGTTGTTTTGATAGTAATCTTCAAGCGCATCCAGGCTGCTCACAAGCACGCCTTCGCTGCCGAATGGCCGCAATCGCATATCCACGCGAAACACAAAGCCATCTTCGGTAATTTCATCGATGGCGGCGATTAATTTTTTGGCCAGCTTGGTAAAAAACTCCTGGTTACTGATCGGGTGATCGCTATCTTGGCTTAGACCTAGGTGCTCTAATTTTTTGGTCTCGCCATCATCTTCATACGCAAAAATCAAATCAATATCTGACGACACGTTGAGCTCATACCCGCCCAGCTTGCCCATGCCCACCACTATTAACGATTGCGCTTCATCCAATGCATTTGTGGGCACGCCATATTGTGCACTTAACCAAGCAGATAAAAATTTAAGCGCCGTTTGTACTGCAACTTCGGCCAGCATAGAAGTCGTCTGCATCACCTCAGCCAAATCTGCTAAAGCGTTCAAATCTCTCACAATAATACGTGCCATAACTTGGCAACGTAAAAGACGTAAGGCACGTTTTAAAGTAGCTTCATCAAAAATATTTTGGTTTAACAAAAAATTTTGCATATCAGTTAACTGATACTCTTGATGCAGATTTACTAGCAAATCATTCATCAAGCCAGCATCTTTTGTGAACAGTTTAGCAACAAATGGACTGCAAGCTACAGCGTGACGCACACACGCTTCATCGCTAGACGTGGCGCGGTTTTCAGATAATAAATTATCGAGTGTTAGCATAGGTTTTTTGAGGTAATATGATGTTTTACGATGTTATTACAACTTGATTTTTGACTAAAACAAACGATTTTTCTATAGCAAATTATAAATGTGTAAAAGTGATTTAAGGGGATTTTAAGCATGTCAATTGAGTCAGTTCTTCATGAAAACCGCGTTTTTGAACCAAGTGCAGATTTTGTCAAAACTGCAAATGTCTCTGGTATGTCAGCCTACAATGCTTTGTGCCAAGAGGCAACCGCCGATTACGAAGGTTTTTGGGCAAAACTAGCACGTGAACTATTAGTGTGGCATAAACCTTTCACCAAAACGCTCAATGAGGATAACGCACCTTTCTACAAATGGTTTGAAGATGGCGAGCTGAATGTTTCTGCCAACTGCCTGGATAAGCACCTCGATACTATCCCCAACAAAATTGCCATTATTTTTGAAGCTGACAATGGCAGCACGATCAATGTTACCTACAAAGA
>DIZU01000145.1:0-1335 GCA_002429455.1 Methylotenera sp. UBA6020
CGATACTGGTTGGTAGCCGAGCCTTAGATGCGGCAACACAGCATAGCGATTGGGATATTGCCATTCGCTGGAAAAAAGAGATCAATGGTCTGGCGCGCTTGGAATACTCAGAAGCACTAAAGCAGAAAATTGCGGATGTCATTACTATACATCAAGATCAGATTGATCTAATCGACATGACTACAGCACGTCTAGCCATGCGGGCAGTGATTGCTGAAGAAGGTGTGATGCTTAAAGGCGATGACACATTAGCCTGGAGCCACTTTCTTACCCAAACATGGGGAGAACTAGACGATTATTACTGGAGAAAACACCATGCGGCTTGATCTTTACCAAGCAGAAAGTGAGCGCATTGCCGAAGAGCAAATGGCGCTACTTGACGAGGCCAAGCAACGTATTGTGTCAGGCACACCGCTTTCACGCCTTGAACAAAGTGGCGTATTGCATGTCTTGCAAGTACTCATAGAGAATGCGATTGGTAAATCAAAACATCTGCTTAAGTCTATAGGTGAACCTGTACCAGTATCGGCTTATGATGCTTTCGCCAGCCTTGAACGGCGCGGCAATATAACACTACAAGAGTTAACACAATGGAACGCCGCGATTGGTTTGCGTAATCGCATTGTGCATGACTACATGAACATTGACATCAATTTTGTTTACGAACTAATCATAAGCAATCGCCACCTGTTTATTGGTGAATTCTTGCGCAAACCATTACCAACTACGCTTTAATAACTAAACAATCAACATGAACCTAAACGCTAAAATTTATGTAGCAGGGCACCGCGGACTAGTAGGCTCGGCCTTAATGCGGCAACTACAAGTACAAGGCTATAGCAATATTGTCACACGCACACATGCAGAGCTAGATTTAACTAATCAACCATTAGTTGCTGATTTTTTTGCATCTGAAAAGCCAGAGTATGTGATTTTAGCCGCAGCTAAGGTCGGTGGCATTCACGCCAATAACACCTATCCGGCAGAGTTTATTCAAGAAAATTTAGCGATTCAAACCAATGTCATTCATCAGTCTTATGTAGCAGGTGTGAAGCGGCTACTGTTTTTAGGGTCTAGCTGTATTTACCCATGCAATTGTCCGCAGCCGATTAAAGAAGAATACCTACTTACAGGCCCGCTTGAACCCACAAATCGGCCTTATGCCCTGGCCAAGATCTCTGGTATTGAAATGTGCTGGAGCTATAACCGTCAATATGGCACGCAATATTTAGCGGTGATGCCCACAAACTTATATGGGGCAGGTGATAACTATCATCCTGAAAATAGCCATGTCATCCCTGCGCTCATACGCAAGTTTCATGAAGCTAAAGTTAA
>DIZU01000145.1:1392-3492 GCA_002429455.1 Methylotenera sp. UBA6020
TCAGATAGAAATGATGGTTTGCCACCATTGTTAAATTTGGGCAGTGGTGATGATTTATCGATAACTGAATTAGCCCATTTAATTAAAGATGTAGTTGGATTCAAGGGTGATATTACCTTCGATACAACTAAGCCAGATGGAACAATGAAAAAACTCATGGACTCTGGCCGATTAAATCAATTGGGTTGGAATGTAAGCACATCCTTAAAAAATGGGCTTCAGTTTGCATATCAAAATTTTAAGAGTTATGAAGGTTTTAAATGAAAATCGCGATCGCCGGCACTGGCTATGTTGGATTATCCAATGCCATTCTACTTGCTCAACATAATGAAGTGGTTGCCCTAGACATCGTCCCAGAAAAGGTCGAGATGCTCAACCGTAAGCACTCGCCTATAGAAGATGTAGAGATCGAAGACTACTTGGCCAACAAAACCCTCAACTTCAAGGCTACGCTGGACAAACGCGAAGCCTATATTGGGGCTGACTACGTCATCATCGCTACGCCCACCGACTACGACCCAGAGACCAACTACTTTAATACCCGCTCGATTGAAGCGGCGATTCAAGACGTCATGGCCATCAGTCCGCAGGCGGTGATGATCATTAAATCTACGGTTCCCGTAGGCTACACAGATAAAGCACGTGCGCAATTTAACTGTAGTAACATTATTTTCTCTCCTGAGTTTCTGCGTGAAGGCAAAGCGCTGCATGATAACCTTTACCCCTCCCGCATCGTTGTAGGTGAACGTTCACAACGTGCTGAAACTTTTGCCAATCTGCTTAAGCAAGGTGCGGTCAAGCAAAACATTGAAGTGCTGTTTACCGATAGTACCGAGGCTGAGGCGGTCAAGTTATTTGCTAACACCTACCTCGCCATGCGAGTCGCTTTTTTTAACGAGCTAGATACCTATGCCGCTACGCATGGGCTAGATACCAAACAGATCATTCAAGGCGTAAGCCTGGATCCTCGCATCGGCGACCACTATAACAATCCTTCGTTTGGCTATGGTGGCTATTGTCTACCAAAAGATACGAAACAACTGCGTGCCAATTATCAAGATGTTCCGCAAACATTGATTGGCGCAATCGTAGACGCCAATACGACTCGTAAAGACTTTATCGCAGAAAGCATACTTAAGTTAAAGCCAAAAGTAGTTGGTATTTACAGACTAATAATGAAAAGCGGCTCTGATAACTTTCGTGAGTCATCTATTCAAGGAATTATGAAGCGTATTAAGGCCAAAGGGATTGAGGTGATTATTTATGAGCCGGTACTCAATACTTCAACGTTTTTCAATTCTAAAGTCATTAGCAATTTAGCTGAATTTAAGCAACAAGCTGACGTTATTGTTGCTAATCGTATTGCTGATGAAATTAATGATGTAGTTTCAAAAGTATACACCCGCGACTTGTTCGGTAAGGGTTAATTGGGCGTAAGCTTAATTTTTAAATTAGGGTAATAAAATGTTAACTAACTCTTCAATACTCATTACAGGTGGTACTGGTTCTTTCGGACATACCTTTGTGCCTATGACACTAGCTAAATATAATCCGCGCCGGCTTGTGATTTTCTCTCGTGATGAAATGAAACAATGGGAAATGGCAAAGCTATATGGTAACGATGATAGAGTAAGGTTTTTTATTGGTGATGTGCGAGATGAGAGTCGCTTATCTCGGGCTTTACATGGCATTGATTATGTAGTGCATGCTGCGGCTACTAAAATTGTACCTACAGCAGAATATAACCCATTTGAATGCGTAAAAACTAATATTATTGGTGCAATGAACTTGATTGATGCCTGCATAGATCAGGGGGTGAAAAGGGTGGTGGCGTTGTCTACAGATAAGGCTAGTAGTCCAGCCAATTTGTATGGAGCAACCAAGCTTGCATCAGATAAGCTTTTTGTAGCAGGAAATTCTTACTCTGGTAAAGATTCTACAAGATTCTCCGTTGTACGTTACGGTAATGTAATGGGTTCACGTGGTTCAGTAATTCCATTTTTCTTATCACTCGCAGACAAAGGTAAATTACCTATTACAGATACTCGTATGACGAGATTTATGATCACGCTAGAGCGAGGCGTTGATTTAGTTTGGCAT
>DIZU01000113.1:0-1406 GCA_002429455.1 Methylotenera sp. UBA6020
TTTAAAGGCAATGCCTTCAAGTTCCAACGCGGTTACGGCTCTTACGTAATGGAACAGGTACTGTTCAAAATCTCCTTCCCAGCCGAGTTCCACGCACAAACTGCGGTGGAAAGTGCGATTCAATTGAACGGACAAGTTGGTAATGAACTGCAAACTCTGGAACAAATCGCGCAAATCGACAAAATCGTGATTACTACGCACGAATCTGCGATCCGTATTATTGATAAAACAGGTCCGCTAGCTAACCCCGCAGACCGTGATCATTGCATTCAATACATGGCAGCAATTGGCCTGTTAAAAAGGCAACTTAACCGCAAAAGATTACGAAGATGACATTGCCAGCGACCCACGTATTGATGCTATCCGTAACAAAATGGTGTGCATAGAGCGTGCTGAATACACCGCCGACTATCTCAATCCAGAAAAGCGCTCAATTGCCAACGCCATTCAAGTGTTCTTTAAAGACGGCACCACCTCAGACAATATCGCCGTGGAATATCCAATCGGTCATCGTCGCCGTCGCGGCGAAGGTATCCCTGAATTGGTTAAAAAATTCAAAGTGAATCTAGCGCGCCGTTTTGATGCCAAAAAACAAGCGGATATTCTCGCTCTATGTTTAGACCAAACCAAGCTAGAAGCCACGCCAGTGAATGTGTTTGTGGATATGTTGGTGGCTTAATTTACAGGGTGTGTAAATGGGTTTATTGCATACGACTTTTCAAGTGCTTTAGCACTTAGAAAATCGGAGTGCCTGTGGTGCACACCGGCCTTAGCAACTTAAAATATATTTGGTGTGCAAATATATTCACTTTGCACACCCTACGCTTGCTGGCGTATGGTGAATGTCGCTTTGTGGTTCACAGAACAATCAATACGTTTGTATCGGGTACCAAATACACAATCTGAGTTTTATCTAAGCAAAAACAAAATAGGTTTCAATCTGATAATTCCAACAATGTTACAATCTGCTTTGTCAAAAATTAGAATAAAATCGCCTTGAAAAAACTAGTGATATTTGGTGTGGGACTAATTGGTGGTTCGGTTGCGTTGGCCTTAAAAAAGGCAGGCAGAACGAATGGCGCACCGCAAATCGTCGGCGTTGGCCGCACGCATGACAGCCTGCAAGCCGCATTGGATTTAGGCGTGATTGACGTTGCCACCAGCGATATTGCCCATGCGCTACAAGATGCCGATGTAGTGTTGATTGCTGCACCTGTGGCACAAACTCCCTCAATACTCCTGTCCATCAAGCCGCACCTGAGTGCGCACACCGTGATTACCGATGCGGGCAGCACCAAGGGCGACGTGCTGCGTTGTGCCGAAGAAATTTTAGGGGACTTAAGCCATCAATTCATTGGTGGCCACCCAATTGCAGGGGCGGAAAAAAGCGGCGTGACCGCGGCCAC
>DIZU01000113.1:1672-4157 GCA_002429455.1 Methylotenera sp. UBA6020
TGGCAAACGTGCGGGGCGAATGTCAGCGAAATGTCTGCCGAAACGCACGACAGCATATTTGCCGCGGTGAGCCATTTACCGCACCTGCTGGCCTTTGCCTTAGTGAATGATATTGCATCGCGCCCCAACGCCGCGCAGTTGTTTGGCTTTGCTGCCAGCGGGTTTAGAGATTTTACCCGCATTGCAGGCAGCAGCCCTGAAATGTGGCGTGACATCAGCCTGGCTAATAGGAATGCATTATTGAATGAACTGAATGCCTATCAAGCAGAAATTTCAAGCCTAAAAACCATGTTGCAAAATGAAGATGCCACTGGTTTGCAGGCCTTGTTTGAGCGCGCCAGCTTTGCCCGCAATGCTTGGGCAGAATCTAAAAAATCATAAAAATAACCGTTTAATCAAGATCGCAAAAAAACAAATGGAACAACTCATCCTTCCCGCCGCCAGCCATACTGCAGGCCAAATTACGCTGCCTGGCTCCAAAAGCATTTCAAATCGCACGCTATTGCTGGCAGCACTAAGTAATGGTTCCACCCAAATACGCGGTTGCTTAGCTTCTGACGACACTGACCGTATGCTGGAAGCACTGCAAAGCCTTGGGTTAGATGTCAAAAACATGGGCGAGAACAATTTTGAAATGACAGGTAACGGTGGCAGTTTTACAGTCAAACAATCTGATTTATTTCTCGGCAATGCAGGAACAGCTTTTAGACCGCTCACGGCGGCACTCGCCTTATCCAACGGACATTACACTCTCTCTGGTGTGCCGCGCATGCATGAGCGACCTATTGGTGACTTAGTCGAGGCTTTACGGCAGGCCGGCGCGCAAATTGACTACCTAGGCAACGATGGTTTTCCACCATTAAAAATCTCACCGGCAAATATTGATTTAAGCAAACCGATTAAAATTCGCGGTGATGTTTCCAGCCAATTTCTAACCGCCTTATTAATGGCATTACCACTCACCAAGCAACAATCGACCATTGAAGTGGTAGGCGAACTGATTTCCAAACCCTACATAGAAATTACGCTGAATTTAATGGCACGCTTTGGTGTGCAGGTTAAACGCGACGGCTGGCAACGGTTTACCATTCCAGCCAATAGCCAATACCAAAGCCCGGCGTTAATTGAAGTTGAAGGCGACGCCTCTTCAGCCTCGTACTTTTTAGCGGCTGGTGCAATTGGCGGCAGCGTGAGCGTAAAAGGTATTGGTGAAGACAGCATTCAAGGCGATGTGAAATTTGCCGATGCATTAAAGCTCATGGGGGCAAGCATCACTTACGGCAATAATTCCATCATGGCACTCAAGCCAACCTCTGGCAAACTCAAAGCCATTGACCTGGATTGCAACCACATCCCGGATGCTGCGATGACGCTCGCCATACTCGCTTTATTCGCTGAAGGCACGACTGTACTTAGAAACATTGCCAGTTGGCGCGTAAAAGAAACCGACCGCATCAGCGCGATGGCAACCGAACTTCGCAAAGTAGGTGCAATTGTTGAAGAAGGCGCTGATTACATCAAAATCACACCACCTGCACAATTAACGCCTAATGCGGTGATTGATACTTATGATGACCATCGCATGGCCATGTGCTTTTCATTGGTTTCATTAGGCGGTGTGCCTATCACCATCAATGACCCAAAATGCGTCAATAAAACCTTTCCCGAATATTTTCAACGCTTTGCAGAAATCGTGAAGCCATGAGCGAACCCACCTTCCCCATCGCTTCATTAACTGTACCGGTTATTGCCATAGATGGTCCATCGGCCTCTGGCAAAGGCACCGTTGCTCAGCTGGTTGCGGAAAAACTCGGCTTTCATTATTTGGATTCTGGTGCGCTTTATAGGATTGTTGCACTGGCAACACAACAAAAAAATATTGCATGGGATGACGCATTAGCCGTGACTGAATGCGCAAAAAAACTCACTATCCGATTTAATAATGATCAGGTTTATCTGCAAGAAGGTGATGTTTTAAAGGATATTTCAGACGAAATTCGTACGGAAGCAATGGGCAAAGGTGCATCTCAAGTAGCGGTACATGCGTCGTTACGTGCGGCGCTGCTGGATTTACAGCATAGCTTTCGCCAAGCACCTGGCTTGGTTGCCGATGGTCGAGACATGGGTACGGTAGTATTTCCAAACGCACAGCTCAAGATATTCCTGACGGCCTCTACCGAAGTTCGCGCCACTCGCCGCTATCAGCAACTGCTAGCTAAAAACCAACCGGCTAACTTTGATAATATTTTGCTGGATCTACAAGAACGTGATGCCAGAGACAAAAGTCGAGCAAGCGCACCGCTGGTCATGGCAAATGATGCAATTTTGTTAGAAACGGACAATTTGGGAATTTCAGAAGCCGTAGACATTGTTTTACAAAATTATCAGCGTAAAATATGCAAATAGTCTTTTATTTTTCAATGTTTTAGTTATAATTCTATTCTTTAGAATTTTAGTATTTTTCTACGTCTGCGCATCTCAAGGA
>DIZU01000057.1:0-2045 GCA_002429455.1 Methylotenera sp. UBA6020
GTTGTAACTTGTCCAAATGTTTGGTTCGAATTTAGTCATTTAGCCTATATAATAAATTGCTAATTGCCTATTTTTTAATCAAATTGTTGAATAATTGACACTCAATTTTATGTTTTTCAGCGTTATAAAAAAGTAATAGCTGATTTTAACGTTATCAAGAGGCAACAGTAGTATTGGCAGTTTGCATATTCGCTTTTGTTAAGTTTCAATAAATAACATGTAAATAAAACAGTAACTTATTGATTAAATTAGACTGAACACGTAGTATCTGAGCTACTTTATAAGTAAACCGTGATCTTTATGTTGATTAATACACGTCATTAATAATATCAATATCGTTTTACACAAAGAAAATAGCTTATGCAATGAGACGGATTGAAGTTGGGCATAAATTTTGCTCATGGTTTAAGCTAAGTATTAGCCAAGTGCCGTAAGTTATATTTCGGCGGTTTTGATGCCATTTAATAAAAATAGAGTTATCCGTAACTAATAAAAATGAGTCATGAATAACCGTTAAATTGGTCGAAATTTTAGGGAAGTAATATTTTGAATCGTAAATCTGAATACAAATTAATCGTCTTAATGTTAGCTTATAGCTTGGGGGGGGTAAGTAACATTGCCCATGCTGTAGAGCCACTAGTAACGTTAAAGGACATGGTTGAGAAAACAGTGTCTTCAAATCCTGAGGTGCAGTCACGTTATCACAAGTTTTTAGAATCCGGATTTGAGCAAGATGTAGCGCGTGGTGGTTTTTTACCGAAAGCTGACAATCGTATCCACTTATAGAAAACAAGAAGAACTTATTAAAATAAGCGATGGTACAGCCATCCCTCGTATGAATAACGAGCTTGTGCTAAAGCAAATGATTTTTGATGGCTTTGCTACCAGTAACGAGGTGAAGCGTTTAGGTCATACAAACCGAGTGCGCTATTACGAACTACAAAGTGTGATGCAAGCGACTACACTTGAATTTATGCGAGCTTATATTGATTCTTTGCGATATCGCGAGTTGGTTCAGTACGCTAAAGATAATTATGTGATACATAAGCAGCTATTTGACCGCATTCAAGAGCGTGTAAACGCTGGCGTTGCTAGAAAAGTAGATTTAGAACAAGCAACAGGACGATTAGCGTTAGCGGAAGCCAATTTGTTAACAGAAGTCACTAATTTGCACGATGTGGCGTCGCGTTTACAGCGTCTTTATGGTGAATTGCCACCAGAAACGCTAGAAGCCCCAACATTTTTTAATGCGGGAGTAGAGCCTACCGCTACCGATGCATTAAAAATTGCTTTCCATCAAAACCCAGATTTACTCTCAACAATTGAAGATATACAAGCCAGCAAAGACGAAATAAAAACAAGAGAAGCGCGTTATTTACCAAGATTAGATTTACAAGCACGTAAAAACCTTGGTACAAGCTCTGATGGTCGATATAGTACATCTGCGGCTGATGTGCTTGAACTAACAATGAACTTCAATTTATTTAACGGGTTTTCTGATCGAAATTTAGTCAAACAGACTGCGCAGAAGTTGAATAGTACATACGATTTGCGTGATAAAGCTTGTGTGGATACCCGTCAGCTTATGGTGATTGCATACAACGATATTGAGCAGCTAAAAGAGCAGCTCAGTTATCGTACGCTACATAAAAATTCTATTGAAAATGCACGTGAGGCCTACCGCAAAGCAATATGATATTGGTCAGCGTACTCTGCTGGATTTATTAGACACCGAAAATGAATACTTTCAAGCTAAACGTAGCTTAGCCAATACACAATATGATATGCAAACTGCCTATGCTAGAGCGTATGCCGGCCAAGGGGAGTTGTTGAATAAAATTGGTGCCGCACGTGGCGATCTGCCTGAGTTCACACGTGAAAAATACATGGATGATGAAAACGTGTGCCAGGCCGTAGCGCCGGTTCAAATGACGATAGATAAGGCAGCTTTAGTTGCCGATGCTAAGCCACTCAGCAACATACTCCCTTCATTAGCTAAACCAGTTGCCTTCAAAACTGAGTTAAAGCCACAGGCATGTAGTGCT
>DIZU01000057.1:2178-2556 GCA_002429455.1 Methylotenera sp. UBA6020
GCCTCTTGGACAAAACAACGTCGTGAACGCTTAAGCACAAGCGGTAAAGTTGATTTCAAAGTTGATGATATACAAGTAACTTGCGATGGTGATAAAGCGAATGTTAAGTTCAAGCAGAATTACAGTGTAACGACTGATGAAATTAAAGCTACCGGTAAAAAGCGTACTCCAGTAACAAGTTCTAGTAATAAACTTAACAAAGAGTTGCAATTTGAGTTTATCAATGGTCAATGGAAAATTGTGCGGGATCAAACTAACAAGTAGTGATATTCATATTGTTATATATGCTGTGAGTCAATTAAAAGCATATTACCTGAAAGGTAATATGCTTTTTTTCATGGTCTGAAATAATGCTTTCAAGTTGTTGTTCAGGCCAGT
>DIZU01000092.1:0-4039 GCA_002429455.1 Methylotenera sp. UBA6020
GCTCGATATTAGGCCGTCTTCGAGTGTGTGTTCGGAATAGAGATAACCCTCTTGTTTATCGAACACGGATAAAACTCGCAAACGGTAAGGCGTATCGCCTACCAGCATTTCACTCTCAGCTGCTGTCGGCTCAGTCTTTTCAATTACATCAAGAGCAGCAATCCGTTATAGCAGTGGTTTTCGGGAAGACCTCGTAGTAGGGCTGGCCGATAATTTTTTGAAGGGAATTCCTGCACGTCGCTGATAAGCCTTGTTGCAACGCTTGATGCGGAACTCTTTGTCGTGCAGGAAAATCAGGTCATCCACTGCATCCAGCACGGCCATCCATTAGTGGTGTGTCCGCACAATCTTATTGCGCTTTGATTATATCGGCCTGAGTATTTCCAAATGCCGACATTTTCACTTTTTAGCGTGCTGCCTCATGTGGTCTATACACTAACAAAAATTAATAAAAGTCAATTCGACTATATATCCATTAGTTAGAATTGATATATATCAAATTTAGGCTGATTTTCTGAAATTAACTTGCTATACATAAATGACCGCTTCATCCCATATAGGTGTCATTCGTTTGGATATGTGAAGGACTGAAGTGGGTCTAAAGTGTAGCTTCACGAACGTCAGCTAACAGAAGGTAAAATTATTGAAATTTCCAAATCAGCACCTTCGGTCCGCTGTTGCCTGTCAACTCCCTCCGGAGCGGACATTTACAGGCTTGGCTTATTTCTTACGAAGTATCTATAACCCTTGGTATATTGTTAATATCGGAAGTCTCACTCAGCCTAGTGCTGCCGGATAAACAGAGGCTTAACACTTCCATTACCTTCCGGTTTTTCCTCTAGCGCCAGCTTTTAACGAACGCTTCGAACTGGTCAGCAGGTAAGGGTTTGCTGTAGAAATAGCCCTGTACTTCATCGCAACATTTTTCGCGCAGGTAGGCTAACTGGCCTTCCGTTTCCACTCCTTCGGCAATCGTTTTCATGCCCATGCTTTTTGCCAGACTGATGATGGCACTTACGATGGCCTTATCGTCTGCGTCTACAGTAATGTCACGCACGAAGGACTGGTCGATCTTGAGCTTGTATATCTGGAAGCGCTTAAGGTAACTGAGTGAAGAGTAGCCGGTACCAAAGTCATCAATAGACATGCGTATACCACGCTCATGCAGATTGTTCATCACTTCAATGGCTGCGAGTGGATTGTCCATGGCGACACTTTCGGTTAGCTCTAGCTCCAGATATTCCGGTGGCAGCTGCACCTCTTCGAGAATCTGCGTAACTAGTTCAGGCAGGTGCAAATGGCGGAACTGCACAGATGAAAGGTTTACCGCAATAATCATTGGCCCTAAGCCACCGTCTATCCAGGCCTTCATCTGGCGAATCGCGGTACGCAGCACCCATTCGCCTATTTGCAGGATTTGGCCGGTTTCTTCCGAAATTGGAATAAATTCAGCCGGCGGCACCAAACCAAACTCTGGATGTTGCCAGCGGACCAATGCTTCTGCACCGATCACTCGGCCACTTTCCAATGAAACTTGCGGCTGATAGTGCAGTACCAGCTGGCCAAACTCGACAGCATGGCGGAGGGCATTTTCCAGTTGCAGCGTGCGGATAGAATGCACCTGCATTTCTGGCGTAAAAAAGCAGTAATTATTACGGCCACTCTGCTTGGCACGATACATGGCGACGTCAGCGCATTTGAAGAGCGTATCGAAATCTTTACCGTCATTGGGATATAAGGCAATGCCGATTGAAGGCGTAACAATCAGCTCATATTGTCCAATCAGATACGGTTGAGCGATAACTTCAAGCAGCTTCTTGGCCACATGTGTCGCTCCATTGACGTCCGCGCCTTTCAATACCATGATGAATTCATCACCTCCCATACGCGAAACCGTATCTTCCTCGCGTACTAGTGTTTTCAGCCGTTCTGCGAGCAGTATCAGCAGCTCATCGCCGACATGGTGGCCAAGCGAGTCGTTAACGTTTTTAAAGTGGTCAAGGTCGAGGAACATCAGCGTCAGCGATTCACTGTTGCGCTGGGCTATACTGATGGCTTGGTTGATGCGGTCAGTCAGCAGGATGCGGTTAGGTAGCCCGGTCAGTGCGTCGAAGTTCACCAGTTGATTGATGTGCGCTTCAGCTTCCTTGTGCTTGGTGATGTCGTTGAAAATACCGATAATATGCGTCACATTACCTTGTGCATCTAGCGCCCGACTGACCGAGAACCATCCCGGATAGAGGCTGCCATCCTTGCGGTAGTTCGACACCTCCCCCTGCCAGGAGCCGCGCTTGTCGATTTTTTTCCACATTGCACGGTAAAAATTCTCGTCGTCACCCCCTGATACCAACATGCGCAAGTCCTGCCCCAGCACTTCTGCCTCGCTGTAACCAGTGATTACCGTGACCGCATGATTTAGCATAACGATATTGCGCTCGGCATCGGTAATGATGAAACCTTCGTTGCCCTGCTCAAACACTTTAGCGGCAAGCTTGAGTTGCGCTTCTCGGGTAAAGTTGCCAAGCGCAAAGCTGATATCCATCGCCATTTCAAGCAGCAGGTTGCGCGTGGCTTCGTCAAAGGTGTTGGTCTCACCGGCATGCAGGGTAAAACAGCCAATAACCTCGCCATTTCTGTGCAACGGTAACGAGGCTGCAGCACCCCAACCGAACCGCGAACCGCTTTCATGCCAAGGTGTAGTGGTCGGGTCATTCTGGAAATCCTGACACCAGAATGGTTGATTTTCGCGAATGGAAGTAGCCACTGGGCCATGCCCTGACGGGTCGTTGGCATCCGTCGAAATCCGGATGCTCTCCAGATATTCCACGCCATCGCCATAGGCGGCAACGTGCTTGACCCGCTTGCTCGCCTCGTCCTCTAGTCCAATCCATACCATTTTCATGCCACCAAATTGCACCGCATCACGACAGATGCGCGAGAATAGCTCCTCCTCGCTGGCACATTGCACAATCGCCTTGTTGCACTGGCTCAATGTGGCGTAGAGCTGGGCCAGTCGCTGGCTTTTAACTTCAGTCATTTCGTGTTCTGAAATCTCACGTTGAAGTTCCTCATTGGTGGTCAATAGCTCTGCAGTGCGTTGCTCGACCTGCCCCTCCAACTTATGGTGAGCTTGTTGCAATGCATCCTGAGATTCTCTACGCTCTGTGGCCCAGTTGCGCGCAGATTTGGCGGCATAGAACCAGGCTGCAAGCAAGGCCAAAACACCAACGACACTTGCGGCCGCCAACCAGAGAGATAACAAGAGAAAATGTTGCCTTTCTTTTTCAATCAAACCTTTTGCCGCATCGACGGTTTTTTGCATGCCGCCTGCATAAACTTTTTCCAATCTAGTATATTCATCGCTTACTAGTAAAGCCATTGCCTGCTGCCGCTTGCCCTGATGCGTCAATGCGAAAGCCTGCCGATCCATTTTTACCAAAGCGAGATTCGCTTCATCTGTCTCACCGACAAACTCTACCATTTCAGACTGAGGGAGCAGCGCTCGTACTTCGTCGATATCCGCCGTCAGTTGCGGATCGAATTGGTCATATCTTTTTTCATAGCCAAAATCCCCTGTTGCAGCAGCCATGCGTGCCGACATGGTTAACACTTCGTCAAACTGCATGATGCGGCCGACACCCGCTGTAAGGGCTATATGCTTCATCGACATCGCTTCAGTGCGATTGTGCATCTGCCACGACTGCCATCCGCTGAAAATAGTGGCCAATAGGCTGATTACAAATGCGATCGCGAAAAGTCGTAGTGGAAAACCTGGTGTGCTTGAGTGACTTTGCTGAATTGGCATAATGCGGCTCATATCAAAATGCTCCCTTCATCGGTGCTTACCAGCTCAATGCTGCCCGGCAGAAGTGGCGCATCCATGGTGAATGTCGCAGGTAACAGGAGCAGACGATCCACCGTGGTAAAGGCTACATAGAATAGAAGGGAACAACGCCGGAACGCGGGGGGGGGGGGGGGGGGGGGGGGGACGGCGGGGGCGGGGGGGGGCGGGGGGCGGGGGGGGGGGGCAGGGGGGGGG
>DIZU01000092.1:4129-5220 GCA_002429455.1 Methylotenera sp. UBA6020
TAGCCATTGGAGTTTTGGGTAGGACAAAGTCACCATGCGCATAAGCATACTCTCCAGTGTCAGCAGTGAATGAACCTTATATTCATTCACTTGAGATGTCAACTCACTCTTGAGCTATCTTTATGGTCAAAAAGTGTAGTTTGTGCTGTGCTTCTTTAATCGCTTATGACAGCAAAAATTATAGCGTCAGCCACGTCACAATGCACGCCGCCGGCCTACATTAAGTAATAGTGGCTGGAAATCTGTGCATTACTCAGCATAGAATTGCAAATGCATCAATTCCTTCAGACCCTACCTCGCGGTAGCGGTTTCCCTAGCCTTCGGCTCTGCTTATACCTGACGGCCTGCTTTCACCGACATAGTTCCGTGCCATGCTCGGCATACATGTTCAAATTAACCGGCCTGCGCGGCTTTTCGCGCAGGCCGGTTGAATGCAGTGTTAGGGCGCCTTGAGATTAGCAAGATGCGTGGTTGCCATAGATGGCAAGAACTCGATAATCTCGTACTCCGCAATTTTCTCTCGGTTGAAAGGGTCGTTCCGCACGATCCTTTCGATCTCCTCTCTCGTTTCTGCTTTGGAGAGTGTAAGACGGCGCGCTATTTGGTACTAATTTGCGCGCCGCCTTACAGTAGCTGAATTGCACAAAACCAAAAGGCCTGCGCCTAAGCACAAGCCTTTGATTTAATTGGTAGGGCGTGCGAGGATCGAACTCGCGACAAACGGATTAAGAGTCCGCTGCTCTACCAGCTGAGCTAACACCCCAATATTTGTAACAATAGCAACGTAGGAAACAGACCATGATTTTTCATTAACCACCCTACCTACTAAAAACACTATTCAGAACATCTTCAAGCATTAATGCGGAGTATAACAAAAATAGAAAACCGTAGCTTGCCTTCATTATGTTTTATAACGCTATTAACCTACTCACTGACTTGCCTGGGAAAGATAAAACAAAAAAGCCTAGTCATTTCTGACTAGGCTTTGAATTGGTAGGGCGTGCGGGGATCGAACCCACGACAAACGGATTAAAAGTCCGCTGCTCTACTCAGCTGAGCTAACGACCCGAAAGACCGCTATTATAAGCAAG
>DIZU01000051.1 GCA_002429455.1 Methylotenera sp. UBA6020
TACCTAATTTTTAATACTTAAAGGCTTAAATATAATAATTATGAGCAATAAACTGCCGTCCTCACTAGGCAATCAATAGGTCGTTTTCTCAGAGCGTGCTCAGGTTGCGTTTAATAGGTGGCGCATGCTCACTTCGCCTCGTCTATCATCAACATAGTCTTTTCTTCAACCTCTTGAGCCACTTGAAGTAGCGTAGCGTCTTGCGATAGCGCTGCCAGCATTTGTACCGGTTTAATCAGGCCAATTTTTGTTTTATTCTTCTCGGTAAATACCGAGATGCGGCAAGGTAACGCCATGTTTAGGCGCATGTCGGTGGACAAAACCTTCGCTGCCTGCCCTGGATTGCACACTTCAAAAATCTTGCATTCCTCATCAAATGCAATGCCTTTGCTACGAAGCGTGGTGCCCAGATCGTGCACATGCAGCACGCCAAAGCCATGTCGTGCTACCGCTAATGCCAGGTCTGTCGACGCTTGGCTGAATGATTTGTTGGTTTCAACGATGTAATACATGAACTCACCTCGACTTTTTCTATTAACGCATAACGCTACATTTTTTCAATTCCACACGGCTTTAAGCTAGTGCCACCTGGTTTCGGCCACCATCCTTGGCACGATAGAGTGCGGTATCGGCTGCTTTCATCAGCACCATAGAGGTGTCTCCATCTCGTGGATATTCCGCCACACCCAGTGAAACGGTAACGCCATTTAAATTATTGCCTTGGTAAACGAACTCATGTTGTTCGATCGCCTCACGCATGCTTTCTGCACGGATAGCCGCAATTTCTTTTGATGCGCCGGGCATGATCAGCACTAGCTCTTCGCCGCCAAAGCGGCAGGCAATATCACCACTTCTGAGTTTAGAGCGTAGCAACTCGGCAATCTCGACTAGTACAAAGTCACCGGCATCATGCCCATGGGTATCGTTGTAATTCTTGAAATGGTCAATATCAATCATGATATAGCCCAAGTGTTGGCCGGATCGCTTACCGTTGCTTAACTCTCGGGCTAGCGTTTCTTCCAGATAGCGACGATTGAATAACTTAGTCAATGGGTCGCGCACAGACCGATTGCGCAGTGCTTCGCGCAGTTTCAGGCTGACGAGTGCCATCGCCAAGTTATCGGCCGCCATTGCAATAAGGCGGGTGCGTGATTCCTTGGATGTCCTGAGTTTGCCTGCATCATCAACAATGTCTGCATTACCAAGCGTTACTGTGAGTACCCCGATCATCTCACCCTGAGCGATGACAGGCGCGCAGACGTAGCCATCTATACAACTGCCGTGAATATGGTTGCATACGATGACGTCATCCGCGCCATCCACCACATGCACTTTACCCTGCCGCAAACCCCAGCAGTCGTCGGGCGAGATGACGGTTTGCGATAAGCACTCGTCATGGCCCCACCTTGCCGCTGTTTCGACCACGCTATGGGTTTCATCAAACAGATACAGCACACCCGAGTAGTCGGCGAAAATTTTCTTGGCGTAATGTTCGATAATAGGGTGGGTTTCATCAAGGGAGAGGCAAACCTGTAAGTACGAGTTTAGCTCATTGATAAATTGCATTTCCTTGTTGTGCTGCGTCAGTTCTAGTTGGGAGAGGCGCAACTGGTCTTCGTGATTTTTACGATCGGTAACATCACTTGAAGAGCCAATAAAGCCAGCAAATTTGCCATCTTTGTTGAGGTAAGGCTCGCCCGTGTCGAGCACGTAGCGGTATTGCCCATCTGCCCGACGTAGGCGGTATTCCATCTGGAACGATGCATGCTCAATGAATGCGTCATTAAAAGTTTTCATGCACGGTTCGAAGTCATCCGGATGCAGGGCCTCGACCCAGGCATCGCTAGCCAAAGGAGCCTGACCTGATGAGCCGCTTATAAATCTTTTCCATTTTAAGTTGGTAAACACCACCTTGCCATCTGCATTGGTCAGCCACAACATAACTGGTGCGTCTTCAGCGACAATACGGAAATCGGTGGCATCCAGAGATAGTATTTTAGGATTCAAAGATTCGTGCTTACTTGCATGTGCAACTTTATTTTTATCCATGATGACCCTTCAGAACAAAGTTAAAGAAACTTGATGACAACCGTGATAGGAAAACGGTGAATGTGATTTCTTCAGCTATTACAAATGGTTACCCTGTATCGATTATTTAAGACAAACCATTCTAACTTGTTTCATATCTGTGACGCTGGTAATAATTGCCAACGCCGTTTTTCTCATTGTTCGGCATCTAGGCTCGGCAGCTCGTCAATACTGTGAGTGTTCTTCTGGATCACAGCCTGAGCGTATCCCGCCTTCGCGTTGAGCGACCATCTCGACGGTGCACAAGACGACTTTATTTTCCCCGGGATCGGAATGCCCATGCGCAGAGGCTGCCCGCAACAACCATAGCGAACCATGAGGCCCAGACCGGTATTTCGATGGTTCCGACGAGCATCGACCATTGATTAAGGGCGCGCAGCGCTTGAAGCACTGCCACCACGCCGAAAACAGCACCTGAAACGACAATATACTTATTGGACATTATCTGATCTCCTGTTTATTTGATGATACCTGATGTGAAGTTAGACCGTACCCTTCGTGTTGCGATCAATTTCCAGTGAACTGCGATCCCACTTGGCAAGATTAGCTGCGGCTTCATACGTCGTTTGTAAGAACTCAAGCAGTGAGTCATCTGGCGAGTCTGACTGTCGGACGACTTCGTACGGAAGTATGAATTCCCGAAACTCGCTGCTATAGAAGGCTGCGTCCGGCAGGACAGATGCGGCCGCGAATCCAGCTGGCTCCGGATAGGCATAAGAATAAAATGCCGCGTAGGGTATCGGACCCCCGCCAGGCCAGAACCCGCAACTGCTAACTTCGTGCGAGTATGCCTCCCGGGTTACCCGGTCCGGCAGGTTGGGAATTCCGCCGGGATGTTCCGGGGCCCGCCGTCCCGAAAACCGCGTGACAGCTAAGTCGGGAGCGCCCCAGAAGAAATGCACCGGGCTGCACTTCCCGATGAATCGGCCACGAAACTCTTTGAAAATCCGATCAGCTTGCACGAGGATCCGCCAGAACCGATTGGCATACTCGGCATCGTAAGCGCAGTGAGTCTCGTCTTGGTCGAATCTAATCGGTTCAGGAACTTCATTGGGTTTTCGATTGATGTTCACATGCAGGTTGAGCTTACTCATTTCCTCCATGAGGGTAGTGTAGAACGCGGCCACCGATTGCGCTTTGAGTGCAATGTGAGCGGTGCGGCCATCGCTCGACTGCACCGTCAACCGGTGATCTATGAAGTTGAAATCGATTTCGAACGTCAGGTTGCCATACGGGATGGGTGACGTGGTGAGACCTCTGGTTGTGACGTACAGCGTAGTTTGCCAGGAATGGTTCATCCACGGACTTTGAGCGAGCCTAATTTTGCCAACAATCTGCGTCCACATGTGTAATGTGGCGTAGGTCTCGCTCCAAGCCTCAAGAGGAAGGGTCGGCCATGTTTCCAGTTTTGATAAAGTAGTCATGCGTTCTCCTATCACAGAGCTCATGCGGTCTAACGTTACTTGGCGGCCTATGCGACAACACGGCTAACTTTCCAGCGCGCCAAATGCTATCCAGTATACGCCCGCTTTAGTTCAGCAATGTCGAGCTTCTTCATTTTTAGCATTGCTGACATGGCGCGTTGAGACGCCGCGCTATGAGTCTTGCTCAACA
>DIZU01000203.1 GCA_002429455.1 Methylotenera sp. UBA6020
GCTACCGATGCAGGCGGTTTCAAGCTGGCCTGGATTGGCATGGTGGATCAGGAAAAATCTACCATCACACCTGTCGCTTATTCTGGCAACAATAACGGCTATCTTGACTACTTGATGAACATTTCATTAGATGGAAATTCACCGCTAGAAGGAGGACCCACACTCAAAGCGTTTCGTGAAAAGCGAATAGTTGTCTGTAACAATATTGCCGCAGACCCGGTCATGGCATTGTTGCGTGACGAGGCACTCAGTCGTGGCTTCCAGGCCATGGCGGTTTTCCCCATCAAGGTAACTGGCCAGATGATAGGCATGTTTGCGTTATATGCCCATGAAGTTGGATTCTTCGATGAAGACGAGTTAAAGCTGTTGAGTGAGATGGTCGGCGATATCGGCTATGCGCTGGAAAATATTGAAAAAGGTCATCAGCTTAGTTATCTGGCTTCCCACGATGGGCTAACCGGCCTGCCAAATCGCAGCCTATTACAGGATCGTATGAGCCAGGCCATTGCACATGCAGATCGAAACGATCAAATGCTGGCGATATTGTTTATCGACCTTGACCGTTTCAAGAACATCAACGACAGCCTGGGGCACAATATTGGCGATACCGTATTAAAGGCTGCTGGGGAGCGGCTAATTGATTGTGTGCGTGAAGTAGATACCATCGCCCGTCTCGGTGGCGATGAATTTGTGGTGATGTTGACGGGCATTGACCGTAGGGAAGATATCACGGTCGTTGCAAACAAGGCGCTGGAAGCTATCGCCAAGCCTTTTACCATTGACAGTTACGAGCTGTTCTTCACTGCCAGTATCGGCATCAGCATCTATCCAAAAGATGGCGAGGATGAACAGGCGCTGCTGAAAAATGCAGATACTGCCATGTACCGTGCCAAAGAGGGCGGAAAAAATCGTTTTGAGTTTTATACCGACGTGATGAACGCCGCCTCCATGCGTCGCCTGTTACTGGAAAGCCAGTTGCAACAGGCACTGGAACGTAAGGAGTTTGTACTGCATTACCAACCCCAGGCAGACCTGCAAACGGGGCAGATTGTCGGTGTTGAGGTGTTGGTGCGCTGGTTGCATCCTACCATGGGATTAATCCCACCGAATGAGTTTATCCCGATTAGCGAGGAGACTGGGCTTATCCTTCCCATTGGTGAATGGATACTGGAAACTGCCTGTCGCCAGGCCATGGACTGGCAAGCCACCGGGTTGCCGCCCCTGCGCATAGCCGTTAACCTGTCAGCACGTCAATTTTCCAAGCAAGACCTAGGGGTTACTGTGATGAAAATTCTGGAAAAAACCGGGCTCGATCCAGCATTGCTTGAACTCGAATTAACAGAAAGTATATTCATGCAGGGTACTGAGGAAGTCATCACGATTCTCAAAGAACTGCGTAAAGTCGGTGTTCGGCTATCGGTAGATGACTTTGGTACTGGTTACTCCTCACTGAGCTATCTGCGGCGCTTCCCGGTGACCGCAGTCAAGATTGACCAATCATTTGTGAGCGGTATCACGACAGATTCCGATGCGGCTGGATTGGTACGTTGTATTATCAGCATGGCCCATGAACTACGGTTGAATGTCATTGCCGAAGGCGTGGAAACAGAAGGGCAATTGGCTTTTCTCACTCAATATATGTGCGATGAGGTGCAAGGCTATTATCTTAGCCGACCACTGCCGGCCAACGAATGCGCCATGCTGCTGCGCCAGTTTACAGGTCTGCCGCATCGTCAGGTAGCCGTGAAAACCACAGAGCGGATATTGCTGATTCTGAGCGATGATCACGATATATCCGCTTCCCTTAAACACTTGTTGCATAGTGAAGGCTACCGTATTCTTATCGCCACAAATGGCAGCTTGGGGCTGGATCTGCTCGCTATGCACCAGATTGGCGTGATTATTTCTGACCAGTATATGCCGGAAATGACAGGGGTTGATTTTCTACATCGGATCAAAGGGTTATATCCAGATACAGTGCGTATTTTACTTTCTGACTATATGGATTTGAAGTCGATTGCCGATACCATTAAGAAAGGTACTATTTATAAGTTTCTTACCAAGCCCTGGAAAGACGAACACCTGCGTGTGAATGTACGTGAAGCATTCCATGTCTACGAGTTGAAATATGAAAATACATATTTGAAGCGTGAAGTTGAGCGTGTCAACAATGAGTTATCCAAAATAAATAGCTAAGTTCGACGGGCATGCGACAGAACCTACACTTTATCCTGCGTTTTTCATAGAACTGAGCGTGTTTAAGGAATCCATTTTCACGCCACTATTTATAGATATGGCTCAAAGGTGAAGCGACGCCAGCCTATGAACACGCGGTGTTTGACTAATATCCACCCCTGATTTGGGCTCGGTTGCCCACTCTGGAATCGGGTTAACTGCTTTTTTTAGGATTATTTAAAAAAACTCTTGCATCTGTGAATATATGGGTATATGGTGTTCATCGTAATAGAAGTTGTAAAGGGCAAATTTACCGAAAGGTAAAGACGCAAAATTACCGGTCTACGGGCTTATGCCACGACAGCGGGATTGCCATCTTCAGATATGATCTGCGAGAGAGCATCGAAAAAAAATTTAAATAAACGAGATGTACCATAAGAAAACAGTCTTACTAAAGCTGTTCAATACTCAAAGTTGGTCTAGTTGGTTTAGTTGGTACTGTTGTCTGCATAGTCCTTAATTATATTAAGGAACTGCGGTCATGAAAAATATATTTATATTAGTTTGTAAAGCATTAAATTTTCTAGTTATTGTCACCAGCAAGTCTGAATCCAATAAGCCTAAATGGCGAATTTTTTCCGCACTTGTACTGTTTTTCTCAATCACACCTTTCGCCTGGTCTGCCACATATTATGTAGATACCAATGGCAATAATGCGAATAGTGGTTTGTCATTATCAGCCCCATTTAAAACGATACAAAAAGGCATGGACACGGCGATTGCTGGCGATACCGTCTATGTGCGTGGTGGCGTATATCGTGAAGAAATAAGAGCATTAAAAGGTGGTGGCAGTGCTGGAAAATTAGTTGATGTGTTAGCTTATAACAGTGAACTACCTATTGTACGCGGTTCTGATGTAGTCACTGGATGGGTTCAATATAGTGGCAATATTTGGGCTAGAAAAAATTGGATGGTTAATAGTCAACAAGTATTTATCGGTGGTGGCGATAGTCCATCACTTCAACAAATTGGGATGCCAAGCAGTTTATACTCAACCTTTAACTATCCAACACCAATAGGCTCTGGCGTTGCAAGCATGATCGCCGGCAGCTTTTATTATGACAGTCTTGCAACAACGTTGTATGTATGGCTTGCTGACGGCTCAGACCCTAATACGCAATTAATAGAGGCAAGCGCACGCAATCAACTGTTTTATATGGGAGTGCCTTACATTCACATTAAAGGCTTTGCATTTCGTCATAGCAATACTTCAGCTTACAAGCAAAT
>DIZU01000159.1:0-6235 GCA_002429455.1 Methylotenera sp. UBA6020
ATGCGCAGCAAAGAAGAGGCCAACGATTACCGTTACTTCCCAGATCCTGATTTGTTGCCTTTAGTCATTACCGAGGCAGATAAAACGCTCGTTAAAGCGGAGATGCCGGAATTGCCTGAAGCCATGAAAGCACGCTTTGAAGCGCAATACGGCTTATCAAACTATGATGCGAACGCGCTGACAACTTCACGCGCATTGGCCGACTACTTTGTCGAAACAGTGAATGCCGGCGCCGATGCAAAGCAAGCGGCTAATTGGGTTATGGGCACTATATCGGCTAAACTCAATGCCGCTAGATTGAACGAAGAGGAAACGCCAATTTCGGCCTCTCCTGTGGGTGCGGTGCAGTTGGCGCAGCTACTTAAGCGTATTGCCGACGGTACCATCTCAAACAATGCTGCCAAGCAAGTATTTGAAGCGATGTGGGATGGCGAAGCCGATGTCGATGCCATTATCGAAGCAAAAGGTCTTAAACAAGTGTCGGACAGTGGCGCGATTGAAGCGATTATTGATGAAGTATTGGCCGCCAATGCCACAATGGTAGAAGAATACAAAGCGGGTAAAGAAAAAGCCTTTAATGCGCTGGTTGGTCAAGCTATGAAAGCGTCAAAAGGCAAAGCCAATCCGGCACAAGTTAACGATTTGCTAAAGAAAAAACTGACCGCTTAAACCCTAACGGTTGCCTGAAACAGCTGGCTTGTCAGTGCTTTTTACTGGCAAGTTAGCGGTAGGTGCGGTTTCAGGTAATGCGCTATTTTCGGTGGTATGGTTTTTCAGTGCAATGTAGCGTTGTTTGTCATCATCAAAACGTTTACGGGTGATTTCCATCGCTGCTTTGCGTTCGGTGATTTGTTGATCCTGTTTTGTGATTTCTGTTTGGTTGGCTTGCATATCAGCAGTTAAATCAGCTGGAATGGGTTTTTTTCTTTTGCTAAAGCCGTCAGCGTATTTTTGAATATCTGCCAGGCGTTTTTGACTATTAATTTTTTGTAGTTGCAGGCCTTCTACCGTCACTTTATCGAGTTGCAAGTTACGATCACGCGCTAAATCAATTTCATTTTCATTGGTAAATGCGCTCAGTAGCGCTTTATCTTTTTTATCTTGTTCCTGTTTGGCTAGGTCTATTGCTGGGTCTTGGTAGTTAGCCGGTTTGTTACGTTTGACGGTTATCCCATGCTGATTGATGATGGAGTTTTCACGATTCGCATATTGCGCAGGAATTCTGTCACCATAATGCGTCGCACCCCTATCATCCTTCCACTTCACTATGTGGCTGGCACTAGTACTGTCTGCATGTGCCGGCTGCGCAAAGGCTAACAAGCTTATAAAACATAAACTGAGTAATTCGTGTGCAGTGATATGAAATTTCATTTTTAGCAATTGAACCTCAGTAATTAAGCTTGGGCGCCTCTGTAAAATCAAACAACGCCGTATTGTTGGCAATACGCTTCAACTGCATGCAAGTTATGCGCCATATTCTGTTGATTTTTTAAATAGCTCATTAAATCGCTTAAACTTGTAATCGCACAAACGGGTATTTGATTGGTTTTGATCACTTCCTGCACAGCCGATAATTCGCCTAAACCTTTTTCCTGCCGATCTATCGCAATTGCAACGCCGCAAGGACTGGCGCCGTTGGCATTGATGAGTTCAACAGATTCGCGCACCGAGGTACCAGCTGAAATCACGTCGTCAATGATAAGTACTCGCCCCTTTAACGGGCTGCCGACAATCACGCCGCCTTCGCCGTGGTCCTTGGCTTCTTTGCGGTTGTAGGCATAGGGAATATTGTGACCATTTTTGGCAAATGCGATGGCAATACTGGCAACTAATGTAATACCCTTGTACGCAGGGCCAAACAGCATGTCAAATTGAATGCCGGAATTGGTAATGGCCGCCGCATAAAATTCACCGAGTTTCATCAGGCTCTCACCGTCATTAAATAGGCCGGCATTAAAAAAGTAAGGACTTAAGCGCCCCGCTTTAGTTTTGAATTCTCCAAAACGCAATACCTCTTTTTTGATGGCAAATGCGATAAACTCTTGTCGGAACTGATCTGGCTGTTGGGTCATATTATTCATCTATCTATTATATTAATCAGGGATAAAGTTTTGAAGATTATATCGCTAAACCTAAACGGCATACGTTCAGCTACAAACAAAGGCCTGTATGCATGGCTAAAAACACAAGATGCAGACATTGTTTGCATGCAGGAAATCAAGGCGCAGCAAGCCGATATGACTGCTGAGATGTTAAGTCCAGCGGGCTATTATGGCAATTTTCATTATGCTGAAAAAAAAGGCTACAGTGGTGTTGGTATTTATTCAAAAGCTAAGCCAGATAGGGTGATTGAGGGTTTAGGCAACTCAAATTTAGGCCATGCCCATAAAGGCGTGGCGGATATTGATAGCGAAGGCCGTTATTTAGAATGCTGGTTTGGTAATCTAAGTGTCATTTCGCTATATTTGCCCAGCGGCTCAAGTGGTGAGGAACGTCAGGCCTTCAAGTTTAGTGTCATGACGCGTTTTATGCTGCATTTGCAAGCACTGATTGCCAGTGGTCGCGAAGTGGTGATTTGTGGTGACTGGAATATCGCACACAAAGAAGCAGATCTTAAAAATTACAAAGGCAACAGGAAGAATTCAGGTTTTTTACCTGAAGAACGTGTGTGGTTGACCGAGTTGTTTGACCAAGTAGGCTGGGTAGATGTATACCGCAAGGTACACCCAAATACAACTGACGAATGCTATACCTGGTGGAGTAATCGTGGGCAAGCTTGGGCCAAGAATGTGGGTTGGCGTATTGATTATCAAATTGCTACGCCTATAATCGCCAGCAAGGCTGTTGCAGCGAGTATCTATAAGGATGAGCGCTTTAGCGACCACGCGCCTTTGATTGTAGAGTACAAAGATTAATAAGAGGTTAATTACAAAAAGGCAACTGCAGGCTTTGTAGAATTTGACCATTGCGGGCGTCTTGCACAAAAATCACGGCTCCCGCATTATGCCCTTGCCAGCCCGATTTTAAGGTGATATTTTTTGCAAACTCATTTTTGTGATTGAATTGGTATGCGCCTAAAAATTCGCGCACCACATAATCGTGTTTTAACTCGCGGCCATTGTTCTCGCCCGCACTGACTTGGCTGACTAATCTGTTTTCATAAATCGCGATGAAAATATCGGCATGCTTTAAATCTTTCGTCAAATTATTCGCCGCATCATTCGTCTTAACCGCTCGTGCCGTGGCTTTGATTAAAATCTCATCATTGGCTTGATTGGTGGCGTCCAGGGTTAAATGGGTGCGCGCAGGCTGCTTCAAGTTAATTTCCACCGCTTGATTTAGGCGCGATCCATCCCAGCCTCTAAAATCTTTACCGTTAAAAATAAATTGTGGCGTGTAAACAAAGCCTGCACCACTTAAGGCCGCTACTCTGCGTTGCCTGTCACTAAATTCTGATTTGGAAAACTTATCTTTCCAGCCAATGTAGTCCCAATAATCCACATGAAACGCGAGTGCTACAACTTTGCTGGCATCCAATTTAAGGCCACTCAACCATTTGTCGGCAGGTGGGCAGCTACTGCAGCCTTCGGACGTATAAAGTTCGAGTAATGGCACGGTTTGTGTGCCACTTTTTGCAGAACAGTCTGCGGCCATTACATGGATGGACATGATGCACAACGCTAAAGGTGTAAGCAGATGACTAATGACTTTGGCTAATTTTTGATGGTCTAACCGCATGGCTATACTCACTGATTTATATAAAAATTAGTCGACATCCTTATGTAAAACTTACAAGTCACAGCTTGTTTTAATTAATGGACTATTTGCAGAGATAGCGGTCTAACCATAGGTGTACTGGCTTCGCCTATAACAAATTAAGTTTGAATGTTTAATGATTATTAAATTTTCTCATTGTTTAGCTCTACTTGCACTCTTGAGTTGTAGTGTTGCTGTGTCTGCGCAAGAACTTGATATTAAAAGTGTGCCGGCTAGTATCAGCAATTTCTATTCAGATGTTGGTATGCGGATGCGTCTTGCCACCAAGCCCAATACAGAGG
Organism: Methylotenera sp. UBA6020; assembly: GCA_002429455.1. GTDB lineage: Bacteria > Pseudomonadota > Gammaproteobacteria > Burkholderiales > Methylophilaceae > Methylotenera. The sequence goes on from DIZU01000159.1 coordinate 4,059, forward strand.
CTTGTAACGGTGAACAATGTGTATTGAATAGTGCATTTGATAAAGAAGTGAAGCAAGTGGGCGAGCGCCTGGCAACTGTTGCTTATGATGTGTATCCAGACCTTAGCAAAAGAGTGCAGAGATTTACATTTAAAGTGGTCAATATAAAAGAATCTGGCATGGCGTCTAATGGGGCTGGCAAGATCGTGGTTTTTCGTGGTACTCAGAATTTAGAACTAAGTGAAGATGCTATCGCTTTTATCCTGGCGCGTGAAATGGGTCATGTGATTGGAAAGCATCACAAAAAAAACACTTCAACCAGAATTATATTTTCGGTATTAACGAGTATTCTGTTTCCAGCGGTCACACTGTTTAACGCTTCTAATGTGGCTGCGCAAGCCACCACAACGGCTGTGACCAGTGTAGCGTCTACAGCGACCTCATACTTTGGTTCTGAAGCTGCCATCTCTAAAATTAGACCGAGTCAGCTTATTGAGTCGGACGATATCGCGATTGCATTATTAGACGCCCAAGGTTGGGATATGCGGTCAGTAGCCAGCGCATTGCAACTGGACGATGTTGAGTCGAATGGCTGGTTGAGAGACTTACATACTACAGAGCAATATCTCAATAATCTGATACATCAGGCAGATGCAGATGCGCCTAAATTGGAAGTCAGTACCTTAGAAGATAAAAGTGAGTAAATTTTTGATTATGAAGTTAAATAGATGACTATTTTTCTAGCAGATATCCTTGTGCTACCTTTTGCCCATCTTCATTCCAAGGCGCGACTTTAATGAGTAACAACATACCGGGAATTGCGGCCAAGAAACAAAAAATGAAAAAATTTCTCCAGCCTAAGTCTTCAACCAAATAGCCAGTAGCGGCATTGGCAAAGGTGCGCGGTACGGCTGCCAAACTGGTAAACAGTGCAAACTGGGTGGCGGTGTACAGTGGGTGGGTGGTATGCGCAATATAAGCCACAAACGCGGCAGTACCTAGGCCTACGCCAAAAGCCTCAACCCCAATCACAACGCCAAGTATAAATAAATCGTGACCTGCCACCGCCAGCCAGGCAAACCCTAAAATAGCCAGCATCTGTATTGCGCCAAATACCCACAGGTGCGCGGTTAATGCCCAGTTTGACCATCCATATTCCACCCAACAAGCCACCTATTACACTGGGCCATAGGCCGGCATTTTTTGCGATCAGGCCAATTTCAGTTTTGCTGAAGCCCATGTCCAGGTAAAACGGCGTGGCGAGTGCAGTTGCCATGCTGTCGCCCAATTTGTAAAAGAAAATAAATGCCAGTACCAGCAATGCAGATTGCCAGCCGTTGCGAGTAATAAATTCTTGAAACGGCTCGGTGACTGCAGCCCGTAAGGTTTTGGGCGCACCATTGATTAGGGCCGGCTCTTTAACCAATATTGTCATGGACAGGCCAGGCAACATAAATAAGGCGGTAATCAGGAATACGCTTTGCCAAGGCAAATAATCCGCCAATATCAATGACAGTGAACCTGGTATCAATCCGGCAATTTTGTAGGCATTTACATGCACTGCATTGCCTAAACCTAGCTCAGAGTCGAGCAATAGCTCACGACGGTAGGCATCCAGCACCACGTCTTGCGAGGCGCTAAAGAATGCGACCACGCTGGCTAGGTAAGCAATCGTCCAAATATCCAGCTTGGGGTTAAATGCGCCGAACATCGGTATGGATAACAGCAATAAAATTTGTGAAATAAGCAGCCAGCCACGCCTGCGACCTAATGGCGGAATGTAGCGATCAAACAATGGAGCCCACAGAAATTTCCAGGTGAACGGCAGGCTGATCAGTGCAAATAAGCCAATCGCTTTTAGGTTAACGCCCTCGGAGCGCAGCCAGGCTGGTAACAAGCTGATTAGTATGTAGAGCGGTAGCCCGGAACTAAAGCCGGTAAAGATGCAAATAAGGATACGTTTATTGAGTAAAGCTTGCCAAATGCTAGTGTTATTTGCCATGTATTTGGGTGATGTCTTTAAGATTTAAAGTACGCTTAGTCGCATTAAAACTTATTACTTTCTAACCGGTACATTGCCAGACTACCCATCAAATTGGGCATAAACGTGACTGGTTTATTATCAGTCAGCACCAGGCGTTCTTTCACCTTAATGTTGCAGTTGACGCAAAATTGATCAAAGTCGCTGATGGTGCATA
>DIZU01000159.1:6453-7048 GCA_002429455.1 Methylotenera sp. UBA6020
GATTGCGAGCGATGTCGCCAATAGCCAAAGTTAGGAAAAGTCACAATCACTTCACGGCCTACGCGCAGCATTTCACGCACAATACCCTCGGTGTTATGCATGGCTTGTAAGGTTTGCGAGAGTATGACGGTATCAAATGATTGGTCTTCAAAACCAGATAACCCTGCCTCCAGATCCATTTGAATGGCATTAATGCCGCTAGACATGCACGCCAGCCAATTGGCATCGTCTTTTTCTACGCCATACCCGCGCACTTCTAATGACGCTTTTAAATATTGTAACAAGGTGCCATCGCCACAGCCTAAATCCAGCACCTTGGCACCAAATGGCAGCCAGCCTGCAATGATGGCAAAGTCGTGCCTAAACTCTCCGAGCGTTACATTGTTTTTGCTATGGGTACTCATGCCGCACTCCCTACAGAAATGTTATTTAAGTAGTTGCGTAAAATGGCGTGGTAGTGCGCGTCCGGCATTAAAAATGCGTCATGACCATGTGCAGCGGTGACTTCGGCATAGCTCACGGTCCGTTCGTTATCGAGCAGCGCTTTTACGATTTCGCGCGAGCGTGCTGGTGAAAATCGCCAATCGCTGGTGAA
>DIZU01000159.1:7250-10123 GCA_002429455.1 Methylotenera sp. UBA6020
CTTGCGTCCAAACTTGGCGCCCATGGCATCGTCACTCAAATAGGTAATGTGGCCTAACATCCGCGCGATTCTTAAACCGCGCCGCGGCACAACGCCGTGTGCATAATAGTCGCCACCATGAAACTCAGGGTCAGTAATAATCGCTTGGCGCGCCACTTCGTTAAATGCCATATTTTGTGCGGTGAGGTTAGGCGCCGAGGCAATTACCAATGCGTGTCGTACCCGTTCAGGGTAGGCCAGGGTCCATTGCAAGGCTTGCATGCCGCCAAGGCTACCGCCCACCACTGCGGCCAGTTGCTTGATGCCTAAATAATCCGCCAATAAGGTTTGCGATGTGACCCAGTCTTCGACGGTCAGTACTGGAAACTGTGAACCCCAGGGCTGCCTAGTGGCTGGATGGATGCTAGCGGGACCAGTGCTGCCATGGCAGCCACCCAGATTATTCACGCCAATGACAAAAAACTTATTGGTGTCGAGTGGCTTATTGGGACCGACTAAGTTATCCCACCAACCGGGGTATTTATCCTCTTCGGCATATTTTCCCGCCACGTGGTGTGTGCCGGATAGCGCATGACAGATTAGAACCGCATTCGATTTATCGGCATTCAACGTGCCGTAAGTTTCATAAACCAATTCAAACTGCGGCAATACTGCGCCACTTTTTAATTGTAGAGGTTCGCTAAAGTGTGCAGTTTGGGGGGCAACAATGCCAACAGATTGCGCAGTTAAAGATGGAGAAGAAGATTCAGACATAGCGTAATTATACTATAGGATTTCCAGTAGGATTTTTGGCAGGATATTTTGATACATAGCGGTTAGCATGGCTTATTATCGAACGCTAATCCCAATGCGTACTGACAATGAGCGGATTTTTAGCGATAGTCACGCGATGCTGATTGCCTAAATCTTTTAAAGTGGCAATATCCACCAAACCAGTTTGCGCCATTAAATCTGCTACCAACTCGGCTTGATCATAACCGTGCTCCAACATCAGCCAGCCTTGCGGTTTCAGGTAAATCAGGCAGTTCTCAATAATGTGGCGAATGTCATCTAACCCATCCACGCCAGAAGCCAGCGCACTGATGGGCTCAAAGCGTAAATCACCCTGTGCCAGATGCGGGTCATTTTGAGCGATGTAAGGCGGATTGCTGACAATGACGTCAAATTGATCACCCGCTAGCGCCTCAAACCAGTCACTTAATATAAATTCAATATTGGCAATGCTTAAAGATTGTGCATTTTTTTGTGCAATCTCCAGCGCCGCGTCTGAAGCATCAACGCCAACAACATTGGCTTGCGGCCGGTTTTTGGCAATCGCCAACGCAATCGCTCCTGTGCCTGTGCCTAAGTCCAGCACATTTAGTTCGTCATTCCGACGAAAGTCGGAATCCAGAGTCTTAAAGTCACTAGATTCCGACTTTCGTCGGAATGACGACAGGGGAATTTTCGCCAAAGCTGCCTCTACTAATGTTTCAGTATCAGGGCGTGGAATTAAAGTATCAGGCGTGACAGTTAAATCTAAACCATAAAACTCGCGGTGGCCGAGTATGTAAGCAATTGGTTCACCATGCAAACGGCGCATGAGTAGTGTCTGAAAGTCTGTGTGGATGTTGGCTGCTAGCGTATCTTGATCATGTGCAATTAGCCAGGCACGATTCACTTTTAATATGCTTTGCAATAATAGCTGCGCTTCAAATTTAGCCTCTTGCGGAGTCAAATCATTTTTTTCAATCAACGCGGCTTCAACTAGCCTTGCTTCGCTAGCCGATAATATTTTTTTAATGGACTGCATGTGTATATCAACAAAGCCTTTACTAGGTTTACTTAGGTTTTTACGCAAAACTTTACGTGATCTTTACTTGATTTTACCAGTTTTGTGCTTACTTTATGCCGCTATCAGTGGCATAATAAAAATGAAACGTTTTATTTTTATTAAAGAGCGCCACTATTGAAACACATCAAGTGAAAACCCAACAAGTGAAAACACAACAGGATATTTTGACTAACGCCCAGCCTAAACACAAGTTAGGCCGTCCACGTTTGGGCACTGAACACGAACGATTAAGTGTATTGCTTGATTGCGCCTTGAACATCTTCATGCGCGATGGTTATGGGTTGGCGAGCATGGCAAACATCGCCAGTGCGGCTGGGTTCTCTACCCGCACTATTTATGGGTTATACAAGAATAAGGCCGATTTAATGGTCGCCTCGGTTGCCCACATGGTTGAGCGTGATGTTGAAAAAATGCAATCCATTGCCGGACTGGATGCGATGGCGGCCAAGGATGGTCTGTACGCATTCGGCGAGATGATGATGGCGCGTGTGACTAGTCCGCAATTGATTGCCCTGTATCGGATGGGCGTAGCTGAAGTGGCACGTTTTCCTGAGCTGACCAGCAAAATAAAAGCGATCGGTCCGCAGCGCATAGAGGTGGTGATTGCCGATTATCTTCGTCAGCAAGTGGCTAAAGGTGAGTTGCAGATTGAGAATGTTGATAAAGCGGCGGCCATGTTTTGCCATATGCTCATTTCTGAACCGCGCCATAAAGCTTTGATGGGCTTGCTGGCAAGTGATTGGGACGCCAAGGCGCATATCAGTTATGTGGTAGATATATTTTTGCATGGCGTGTCAGCAGCCAATATTCAGCAAATCGATAATAAAAAAAGAGTCTAATTCAAAAGACATGAACTTATGAAAATTAAACCAAATCATGAAATTCAAACCAAATATAGTACTTATATTGAGTGCAGCCTTGTTGACGACGGGCTGTAGTGTTTTTCCGGAATACATTAAAACTGCCATAAAAATGCCAGATAGCTGGCAAGCCAAGCTCCTAAAAGAAAGTCCGGCAAAAGACACTTTGCCTAAAGACC
>DIZU01000159.1:10181-15942 GCA_002429455.1 Methylotenera sp. UBA6020
GGGGCAATTTAATGACCCTGCACTGAATCAATTATTAAATGCAGCTGAGGCTGATAGCCCAACGTTAGATATTGCGCTGGCAAATATTAAGTCAGCGCGGGCCAGCAGTGTTTCGGCAAGTGCGCAGGGTTTGCCGTCGCTCACCGGTACCGCCTCGGCTACCCGCTCACAAGCTGCTGGCATATCAAATGGTATTGTTAGTTCAAGCTGGCGCAGCACGGCAACGGTGGGCGCACTGGATGCAAGTTGGGAGATTGATTTATTTGGCGGCATTAAATTTGCCAAACAAGCGGCAGAGGCCAGGGTAGAGGCCAAGAAAAGCAATTGGCATGCAGCAAGGGTGAGCTTGGCGGCAGAAGTAGCCACTCACTACGTGGATTACCGCGCATGTCAGTTATCCGTTGCGGCTTACCAGCAGGCATTAGCGTCCAAAAATGAAACGTCGCGTTTAACCAATATCTTGGCTAACGCTGGTTTTTCTGCGCCTGCCGATGCCGCCTTGGCAGAAGCTAGCTTGCGTGCAACGGAATCTAGCCTGATTAATCAACAAGCGCAATGTGATAACACGGTGAAGGCTTTGGTCGCGCTGACTAATCTTGGCGAATCCAGCTTGCGCGGGTTATTGGCGATCAGTACTAATGCTATGTTGCCACAACCTGCCGAATTTAATATGGATAGCGTACCTGCCAGCCTGATTACACAACGCCCGGATTTAGTGGCTGATGAACGTAATTTGGCTGCTGCCAGTGCCGATACGGGTGTTGCTACGGCTAATCGATACCCTAGTGTGTCATTGATTGGCTCTATAGGTCGTAGCAAAACTAGCGGCAGTGGCTTCTCAAGTAGCAGCAATACCTGGTCGTTCGGGCCGTCTATCAGCCTGCCGATATTCGATGGTGGTCAACGCAAGGCAGAAGTGAGCATCGCTGAAGCCAATTATGCGGTGGCGCTGGTGACTTATCAGCAAGACGTACGCAACGCGGTGAAAGAAGTTGAGCAAACGTTGGTGAGTTTAGATGGCGCTGCACGCCGCGAAACGACAGAAAAGATCAGCACCGAGCAATATCGTAACTACTATAAAGCTGCAGAAATCAACTGGCGTGCAGGCGGTATCAGCCTGATTACACTTGAGGATGCGCGCCGCCAACTGATTAATGCCGAACTTAGCCATATCACCCAGCAACATGACCGTGTGCAATATTGGATCACCTTATACAAAGCGCTTGGTGGCGGTTGGCAGCCCAGTTCAACTGCTGCTGGCGCAATTGATGGCGCAATCAAGACTGTAAGCGCTTTATCCAGCACACCAGCAATGAAAGTCAAAAATGATTAAAACAAACTCCTCCAAAACACGTTACTGGATTATCGCTGGCATCTCCATTTTGATGATTGCCGCGATTGCATTTTTCATATCACAGAAATCAGCGAAAGCCGCCAATTCAGCTTCGGTATCCAGTGATGGAAAAAGCGGCATCAAAGCCGTATTAGCCGTAGAAACCGTGCGCCCGCAACAGCAAGATTGGCCGGTAAGTATTACCATGAACGGTGCGGTTAGTGCATGGCAAGAAGCGCAAGTGAGTGCAGAGATTGGCGGTTTGCGTATTAAGCAGGTTTTGGTTGATGTAGGCAGCCAAGTGAAACGCGGGCAAGATTTAGTGCTGCTGGCGGATGAAGCGGTAGTAGCAGATTTGCATAAACAGCAGGCCACCGTCGCTCATGACCGCGCTAGCCTTGCGGAAGCAAAGTCTAACGCTGATCGCGCCCGTGAGATTAAAGATAGCGGAGCGTTATCAAGCCAGCAAATTAATCAATATATGATTGCCGAACAGACGGCGCAAGCTAACTTGAATCTGTCGCTAGCTGAGCTTGAAAATCAGCATATTCGTTTGCGCCAAACCCATGTAACGGCGGCAGATGACGGTATTATTTCATCGCGCAGCGCTAATCTGGGCAATGTGGTTGCGTCTGGCAATGAGCTATTTCGGTTGATACGTCAGGGCCGCATAGAATGGCGTGGTGAGGTGAATGCGCAGCAATTGGCATTGATTAAATCAGGGCAGAAGGTGAACTTGGTCTTACCTGATAATCGCCATGTGGCAGGTACCGTGCGCATGAAAGCACCGACGGTAGACGTGAATTCGCGTAACGCACTGGTCTATGTCGACTTGCTCAAAGCGTCAGCTGAGCCAGGTATGTATGCGCAGGGTACGATAAGCATCGGCACCAAGTCCGCATTGGCTGTTGCACAAACGGCGCTGGTGTTGCGTGATGGCCGTAGTTATTTGTTTGAAGTGCAAACTGCGACCGACGCTGCTAATCATCAGGTGCATCGTGTGATTCAACGTAGTGTGACCACCGGCCGTCGCGAGGGTGACTTGGTCGAAATTTTGGAGGGCATAACAGGTAATCCACAAATAGTCTTGACTGGTGGGGCGTTTTTAAATGATGGCGATTTGGTCACGGTAGTGAGTACTCCTGTGGCGAGTAATAAAATGACTGCTATGCAAGAAATCAGCGGAGCGGCTCAATGAATTTCTCCGCTTGGTCTATCCGCAACCCAGTTCCGGCTTTACTGTTATTCGTCGTACTCACTTACCTTGGGCTTACCGGCCTAGCCAGACTGGGCATACAAAATTTCCCGGATATTGAAATACCTGTCATCAATATCAGCGCCACGCTGGAAGGCGCCGCGCCGGCGCAGTTAGAAACCGAGGTTGCACGAAAAATTGAAGATAAAGTCGCTTCACTTGGCGGTATCGAGCATATCCGCACTACCGTGACCGATGGCTCAGTGAGCATCAGCGTGCAATTCAACATTGATAAAAACGCTGAAGTTGCCCTTAATGAAGTGCGTAATGCGGTAGATGGCGCGCGGTCTGATTTGCCTACCGCCGTGACAAATCCAGTGGTTTCAAAAACCACGACTTCGGGCGGCACCTTACTAACCTATATCGTCGTGGCCGATAATATGGACGAGCAAGCGCTCTCCTGGTTTGTCGATAATGATATTAACAAGATGCTATTGTCGGTAGCTGGCGTGGGCAAAGTTGCCCGCATTGGCGGCGTAGATCGTGAAGTGCATGTCGATCTTAACCCGGCGTTAATGGCCGGGTTGAGCGTCAGCGCAGGTGATGTATCCACGCGACTCAAACAAGTACAGCAAGATGCCTCTGGCGGCCGCGGTGATATTGGCGGCAGCATACAATCAGTACGCACCTTGGGCGCGGTCAGCACGCCGGCTGAAATTGCCACGCTGGATATTCCAATGGCAGATGGCCGCCATATCAAGCTTGACCAGGTCGCCACGGTAAAAGATACGCTGGCTGAACGCAGCACCTACGCCACGTTGGATGGCAAACCAGTGATAGGTTTTGAAGTGACCCGTACCAAAGGCACCAGCGAAGTAACGGTTGCTAAAGCCGTGCGTGCGGCCATTGATCAGTTTTCAATCGAGCATCCGCAAACCCATATTACCGAAGCCTTTAATACCGTGAAACCTGTAGAAGATAACTACGAAGGTTCCATGCACTTGCTGTTTGAGGGCTCGCTGCTAGCGGTGCTGGTGGTGTGGCTGTTTTTGCGCGATTGGCGCGCTACTTTTGTTGCAACAGTGGCATTGCCATTGTCTGTCATCCCTACATTTGCCGTGATGTATTACGCAGGTTTTAGCTTAAATGTACTTACTTTATTGGCCTTAGCGCTAGTGGTGGGTATTTTGGTCGATGACGCGATTGTTGAAATTGAAAATATCGTGCGGCATTTACGCTTGGGCAAGACGCCCTTTCAGGCCGCCATGGAAGCCGCCGACGAAATCGGTTTTGCCGTCATCGCCACAACATTCACCTTAGTGGCGGTGTTCTTACCCACGGCATTCATGGGTGGAATCCCGGGTAAATTCTTCAAACAGTTCGGCATGACCGCGGCAGCGGCAGTCATGGCATCATTACTCGTCGCGCGCTTACTCACCCCGATGATGGCGGCTTATATACTCAAGCCGCATGCCGCTACTAACGAGGAATATAGCGCATCGATGCGTTTATATTTGCGCGTGGTGAAATGGTGCCTCACTTACCGTAAAACCGTAGTGGTGAGCATTACACTATTTATCATAGGCTCACTGGCTTTAATGCCTTTATTGCCTAAAGGCTTCGTACCTGCGGCAGATACCAGCCAAACCAAGGTGGCACTGGAGTTGCAGCCGGGCAGCACATTAGAGCAAACCAAAATAGTCGCAGCACATGCGCAGCAGCTATTACGTGAAATGCCCGATGTCACCCAGGTATTTACCGCAGTTGGCGTGAGCACGACTGGCGGCGGACCTTCAGGCAGCGTGAGCAGTAACGACGTGCGCAAGGCCACGCTTACTTTAACCTTGCTGGATCGTAGCCATCGCTCACGTAAACAAGCGGCGATTGAGGATGATATTCGTGCCAAGTTGGCGGTATTGCCCGGTGCGCGCGTTTCAGTGGGTGCAGGCGGTAACGGTGAACGTTTGCAAGTTACGCTCGCCAGCGACGACCCTTATCCTGAAATCGGCCAGCCAAGCGGTAGAGCACGATTTACGTACGCTAAAAGGCTTGGGCAACATTACCTCTAGTGCCAGTCTGGAACGCCCGGAAATCCAAATTAAACCGGACTTCAATAAGGCCGCAGAACTGGGCGTAACCGTGCAAGCGCTGGCAGATGTGATTCGCGTAGCAACATCGGGTGATTTTTCCAACGTCATGCCCAAGCTTAATTTGCCACAACGGCAGATTCCCATTCGCGTCAGGCTAGATGAATCATTCCGCCAAAGCATAGACGATATTGCCCAATTGCGCGTACCCGGCCGCACTGGCAGTGTTTCGCTAGCGACAGTGGCGGATATTCAAATCAATGGAGGCCCGCAACAAGTGGATAGGTTAGACCGCATGCGCAACGTCACCTTCGAAATTGAGCTAGGCAAACGCCTGCTTGGCGAGGTATCGAATGAGGTGAAAGCGTTACCTTCTATGCAATCGCTGCCGCCTAGCGTTAAGTTGATTGAATCCGGAGATGCGCAACGTATGACCGAATTATTCGGCAGTTTCGGTGCTGCCATGATGATTGGCGTGCTATGTATTTACGTGGTGCTGGTGCTGCTATTTCACGACTTTTTACAGCCAGTGACAATTCTAGGTGCGCTGCCATTATCGCTAGGCGGTGCGTTTTTAGCACTACTCGCAACAGGCAGCAGTTTCTCCATGCCCAGCGTGATTGGCCTCCTAATGCTCATGGGCGTAGTCACCAAAAACTCAATTCTGCTAGTGGAATACACCATCATGGGCCGCAACGAACGTGGTTTAAATCGGCTGGATGCAATATTAGACGGCTGCCATAAACGCGCCCGCCCTATTATTATGACCACACTTGCTATGGGTGCAGGCATGCTGCCAATCGCCCTTGGGTACGGTGCAGACCCCAGCTTTAGAGCACCTATGGCGATTACCGTGATTGGTGGCTTAATCACTTCAACACTATTAAGCTTGGTGATTATTCCAGTGTTGTATACCTATGTGGATGACCTTAACCAGTTTTTAAAGCGAGTTTTTAAGGTTAAACCTAGATCTAAACAGGTTTTTGCAAGATGATGAGATGCTCATATTCATATGTAATCAACCATGCGAGGTTTATTTTCAGCACATTATGCAAGTGAGCTATGCTAGGGTTTTGTAGGGTAGTCAAACGCAGTTTGCCCACCGCTTTGCTTATGTTGGTGTGCAAATAAAATCACTTTGCACAC
>DIZU01000159.1:15950-17618 GCA_002429455.1 Methylotenera sp. UBA6020
GCGAGTTTTTAAGGTTAAACCTAGATCTAAACAGGTTTTTGCAAGATGATGAGATGCTCATATTCATATGTAATTAACCATGCGAGGTTTACTTTCAGCACATTATGCAAGTGAGCTACGCTTTGCTTATGTTGGTGTGCAAATAAAACCACTTTGCACCTACTTGCTGACCAAGCTTACACATAAATTTAAAAACGACGTCTTCTAAATATCCGAGAGGATTACGTTTTGAGTGGTTTTATAGTTATTGTAATAGCACAAATTAGATTTGGCGCAAAAACTAGATTAGAATACGCCTAATACAACACCTATAATATTTAGGGAAAATTATCAGCATATGGGAATACCTCTAAATAAGAAGCATGCTATTGAGTCGGCTTCTTTTGTAATCGCTTATGAGAAGCCATTTCCTGAGACTGTAGTTAATTCATTATCATCTTTACAAGAGATAGTGAAGGATGACCTACCTCTATTTCAGCCGATAAATATAATCGAATTTCGAATTGATCAAGACAATGCATCTATTCCGTCCATGGGCAAGGCTGCAGGGGTTTTTTTACAAAGTGTTAACGCTGAGGGCAAGCAAACTTGGGGATTACGAGTCGAGGCAAACACTCTTATTCTGACTGCATTCGAATATGACAAATGGCTACCTACATCAGAGCATGCATTCAAGCTGATTAAAATTGTTGGTAATTTGTTGTCTGATCAAGAAAACCCAGTAGCGGTTGTGGGATACCAGGTCATAGACAAATTCATTTCACCCCCTGCGACTGAATATGACATTAAAGACGTTTTTAATACAAAATCTGAGTTCTTAAGTAAACATGCATTAGGTGCTGGCAAGCTTTGGCATGTATATCAAGGTTGGTTTGATGAGCCTGTAAGTAATCCAGGAAGAATGTTAAATGTTTTGAATATTGCAACAAACGATACTGTCGACGGTCTTGTGACTACAATTGATCACAATGTACAAATCCAAAGTCAAAATCGAATATCTTCAAGAGAAGTAATAAATCAAGACTGGTTACGTAGTACTTATGATGAGCTACATAATGCCAATAAAGACGTTATTTCAAGAGCCTTAAACGCTAAGCAAAAACGAGACATTAAATTATGAGCACTACAGAATTTATAGGAATAGCGACAGGCTATACTCAGCCAACACTAGGGTTAGGATTTATTAACCCAATGGAGCAGCCTCGCCACGCTGTAATTGGAATACATCTTACCGCTTCAAATTCTATTACAAATTTATTTCAAACAGGGCCGAATGCAGGCGCGGTTGAATTGATTTTCCCAACAAACCCTTTGTCGTACAAGACAGCTATTGAGCTTCACAGTAAGGTCGCATCTATTTTTTGTGCAATATGATATTAAAAATATTGATTTAAAATATATGAATGACTACCTTCAGTTAGATAACAAAGCATTAACACTTTTGAAATGGCTTCCTGCATCCATTAAGGCAATTTTTGGTGAGGTACAGGTGGCTATACAGAGTCTAATTCCTATTGAGTCAGGCGATCCAATATTGGAAGTGAAAATTGCTTCTGAGCTTCCTTTGGATGAGGCTTTTGACCGAAACGAAAAAGCACTTTTTAAAAAGATTGATGCCTTATCTTTAACCTAACGCTCTCGGCACAATAGTCATCACATATGCCTAGT
>DIZU01000048.1:0-3799 GCA_002429455.1 Methylotenera sp. UBA6020
GTATAAGAGACAGACGCTCTTTTTTAATGACCGTTTCGTAAATTTGGCCGGTAGTGAAATTATTGCGCTTGGCCATGCGCTGTGTGATAAAGCGCTCATAGTGGCCTAAGTCTAAATCGGTTTCGGCGCCATCATCGGTGACAAACACTTCACCGTGCTGAAACGGTGACATGGTGCCAGGGTCAACGTTAATGTAGGGGTCTAGCTTCAACATGGTGACTTTGATACCACGTGATTCCAGGATTGCGCCAAGGCTGGCGGCGGCGATACCTTTACCAAGAGAGGAAACTACACCGCCGGTTACGAATACATATTTGGTCATGGGAAAGGACTTGTTTTTTGTTGCAGACGGGAATAGATTTTACCGTAAAAAGAAAGCCTCTCAAAACGTTATGGGAAAATAAAATACTTTACATATGTGTTTAATTAACAGTTTGGTCTGAAAGCTTAAAGCAGCCCCATTTTCGCATCTACAGCTGGCTTTAAATAGTTGAATAATGGATGCTCTTCAGATATCGGCAAGACTATTGGTAATTGGAAAGTTTGTTGCCAATTAGGATGAATTTGCTTAGGGGATTCTGATATTACCCATATAAAGTTCTGAACCACATGATAGAAAAAATTAGAGGCCATAGTAAATTGCAAAATGTCTTTTAAAAATAACTCTCTACCAAAGAAATACTTATCCCATTTACTTATTGGTTTCAAGCTACTCCAGCTTTCACCTTCAGATGTTGAGGTTTTTACTATTGTCCAGTGAACTATAAGATTTCGACGTGTAGGAAGCTCCTTAATATGCACATGGAATGATTGCCAAAAAGTATTGTACTTTTCTCCACATTTTACTTTTAGTTGTTTCCCTATGTGTATTAAGCGACTTTGAGCATCCCATGCATGATATTCTTTACCTGCCTCTTCAATACTTTTATTTACTAAATATGTATATAACGAGAATAGAATGTGTTCAAGATGAGCGTATTGTTCAATAGCACTTGCTCTAGCGAGCATAAATTCTCTATGTATTTTCGATTTATCTATATGAACTAATGCTTCATCAGTATCTATAAAACTTTCAAATGGAAAGTTCTCGTTCATTTTTCAGACCAAGCGCCGTAACTCTTGAATTTCTCTTGTACTTCCAGCATTTCTTGCTCAGTCAAGATATAAGGCTCAGCCACCTGCAATGCTCGTAAATATTGCTCGCACAAGGTTTCAACCTCTACCGTAATATTGAATGCTTTTTCTAAAGTCTCACCTACAGCAATCATGCCGTGATTCGCCAACAAACAGGCTTTACGGTCTTGCAATGCGAGTACAGCGTAATCTGACAACTGCTGGCTGCCAAACAATGCATATGGCGCACAGCGAATGCTGTCACCGCCTGCCAAGGCAATCATGTAATGGAAAGCAGGCATATCGCGACGAAACGTACTCAGCGTACTTGCAAACATACTATGCGTATGAATCACTGCGTTGACGTCTGGTTTATGTTTCAGGATATCCAAATGAAAGCGCCATTCACTTGATGGTTGGCGCGAACCTGTTGGGTGTCCTGCAAAATCCATCCACACTATGTCGGCTGGCGACATTTTATCTACCGGCAAGCCCGAAGGTGTAATCAGGAACCCTGACTGTCCTGCTTCATTGTGGGTACGCACACTCACATTGCCTGAAGTGCCACGATTCAAGCCAAAACTGACTAATTGCTGACTGATATATAGCAACTGTTCACGTTGATCCTGCATCACATCACCCCTGCATAGCCTGAAGCTGTTGCGGTTGATACACACCTAATTCGGTAATGATACCCGTGACTAAACGTGCGGGCGTCACATCAAATGCTGGGTTAGCCACTGGCGTATTAGGCGGCAAAATATTCACCTCGGCAATATCACCATTGGCTAACTTACCGCTCATCCAAGCCACTTCATGTGTACTACGCTCTTCAATCTCAATTTCTTTCAAGCCATCTTCAATAGTCCAATCAATCGTCGGCGATGGCACAGCAGCATAAAAAGGAATTTGATTATCAAATGCTGCCAGTGCTTTTAAATATGTACCTATCTTATTACATACATCACCTGTCGCAGTCACGCGGTCTGCGCCAACAATGACCATATCGACCTGACCTTGCTGCATTAAATGGCCGCCGGCGTTGTCGCTAATCACCGTATGCGGCACGCCATGCTGACCAAGTTCCCACGCGGTTAAGCTCGCGCCTTGGTTACGTGGACGCGTTTCACCTACCCACACATGCACAGCAATCCCCGCATTATGGGCAGCGTAAATGGGGGCGAGCGCAGTACCAAAATCAACCGTGGCCAGCCAGCCAGCATTGCAATGCGTAAGGATATTGAGTGTGCGTGATTGCTTGGCAAATAAAGGTTTGATTAAGCCCAAGCCATGCGTACCAATTGCCTGGTTTAGCAGTACATCCTCATCGCAGATGGTTGCTGCTTCAGCCCATGCGGCCCGTATACGATCCGTAGCGGATAGCGGTAACAATACCTTGAGCATGCGCTGCACCGCCCACCTTAAGTTCACCGCTGTGGGACGGCTCTGTATAAGCTGCGTGGCCGCATCATTCAAATAACCATCACTACTGTTCTGCTGCATTGCCAAAGCCACACCATAAGCCGCCGCAGCGCCTATCAATGGCGCACCTCGCACTTGCATGGTGTTGATGGCATCTATCATTTGCTGCAAGGTGCTGATTTGAGCAATCTCAAAAGCATGCGGTAACTTGGTTTGATCGATGATTGAAACCGTGTTCAGGATTTCCGCACTTTTTAAATGAGTGCTTGTGTCCGTTTTTATATGGGAACCTAAATCAACATTTAAGCTAATATTTGGCCAAATGGTGCGATATTGTTGGTGATTCACTAACATAAAATAATTGATTCAAAAGTTGACTTTTGAAAAGTTCCCTGAAGTTAGAAATACTTTCCACATTATCTGTGGATAACTCTGTGAATAGTTGTGACTTGAAAATGTAACATACCAATTTATAAGGCTTTTTTCAAATCGCTCAAATTTTAACCTATTATTTAGCCATTAATAATCAATAAGTTACATAACAGCCATTGATTACTAAGGTTTTTTTACTACAGTTAATGTAACAGATTAGATGGTGTGCATAAGTCAAGTAGTTTTGGCAAAATATTTAATGCGTTGGCGCCAGTAATATCAACCACTTGCGAGACATTTACCCCTCTTAAATCTGCTAACACCTGTGCGATTCTGGGTAGTTCCAAGGGGCTATTTCTGCCTTTTGCACCCACCCATTCAGGTGGTATATCAGGTGAATCCGTCTCTAAAACAATAGATTCTAGCGGTAACTTCGTTGCCAGCTCACGAATCCTTAACGCACGGCTATAAGTCATGGCACCGCCAAAACCAAGTTTAAATCCAAGGGCTATGAACTGCTCTGCTTGTTGAAAACTGCCATTAAATGCATGCGCAATACCTCTCTTAATTTCATATTTGCGCAAATATTTTAATACATCATCCACCGCGTGGCGCACATGCAATATCACAGGTAAATCATGCTGCTTGGCAACTTTAAGCTGTTCGGTAAAAAAGTAAGTTTGCCGCTCCGTATTCTCTGGATTAACTTTAGGGTTAGTCACAAAGTAATCGAGGCCTATTTCACCAATAGCAATTGGATTATTTTCTTTGACGTAGGCTTTTAGCGTTTCTATATCATCAAGAGAGGCACCATCCACAACCATAGGATGGATGCCAAGCGCGTAGGCGCAATGTTTATGCCGATTACATAGCGCGATCACAGCATCAAAAT
>DIZU01000048.1:4076-5460 GCA_002429455.1 Methylotenera sp. UBA6020
GCCAACAATGCAATATCGTCCCGGTCAGCATCAAATTCAGCCGCGTCGAGATGACAATGTGTATCAATGAGCATGGATGATGGGAGGTTTAGGATATAGGGTTGGATAACTTTAGATGGCTAAGGTTTAAACAATGATCAATTAGGCAATTAAGGCTTAGGAATAAGTGGTATTGCACGCAACCGAATATCCTGGCCGATTTGGCGTACATCTAAAATTTGCAAATCGGTCACTTGCTGCATTTCCGTCAATTCAGGCATGGCAAACATCGCCTTTGCATCAGCGCCCATCAACTTGGGTGCATAGTAAAAAATAAATTCATCAATCAAGTTGGCATGCAATAACGCACCATTCAGGCCCTGTCCCGCTTCCACCAGCACTTCATTAATCCCGCATTGCGCTAAATGAGATAATAAAGCGGCCAAGTTCACACGCGCATTTACACCGTTTTCTTGAGTATTATTACCATCGGGCAAATGCAGCAACTCCGCACCAGTAGCGGCTAACTCGGCAGCCTTATTATTTGCATCCTGTGCATAAGCAATAATGATGACGGGGCTGTGCTTCATCATTGCAGCTTCCAGCATTTTACAATCTGCCGGCGTCTGCAAGCGGCTATCCACAATCACCCGTAGTGGCTGGCGAGTTACATTTTCCAGCCGCACATTCATGCTCGGATTATCGGCTAATACCGTGCCAATGCCAGTGATAATGGCACATGATTGCGCACGCCAATGCTGCACATCCAACCGGGCGGCCTCACCAGTAATCCACTGGCTTTTACCATTATTAAGCGCGGTACGGCCATCCAAACTTGCGGCAATTTTGCTACGCACATAAGGGCGCCCGTGCGTCATCCGTGAAATAAAACCTGAGTTCAAGGAGAGTGCCTCTTTTTGCATTAACCCAGTTTCAACCTGTATGCCATGCGCTTGCAATCGCTGCAAGCCATTGCCTGCTACCAATGGATTCGGGTCTTGTATCGCGACCACAACGCGCTTTACGCCGGCCGCAATCAAGGCATCTACACAAGGCGGCGTACGCCCATGATGATTACAGGGTTCGAGCGTAACATACACGTCAGCACCTTTGGCTTCTGCACCAGCCTGACGCAAGGCAAAGACCTCCGCATGTGGCCCACCCGCTTTAAGATGCGCGCCCTGACCTATTATTTGCTGGTTCTTTACGACCACACAGCCCACTCGCGGGTTAGGTTGCGTAGAGTATAAACCCTGCTCTGCAAGCCGCAGTGCCAGGGTCATATAGGTGTGATCAGCTATTGAGAACACTTAAGGGTACCGTTAATATTAAAAGTAAGTGAGACCTTTGCACGAAACCTACTTAGTCATAATTTTATGTAAAAACATCAAAAGCCCGTCATTCT
>DIZU01000048.1:5675-10184 GCA_002429455.1 Methylotenera sp. UBA6020
ATTCTTCCTTTCAGTCAGAATGACGGAGGAGCTTAGGTGCGATGAAATGCGACTGTTCATTAAACGATTATTTTCATCAAAGAAAATAAGCAAGCCATGATACACATGCATACATTTACCTAAGTCATATTCCACTGAAGTATCGTCCTCATAGCTTGGTCGGCCTAAAAGTACGCCAATAGCCGCTCTAGGCGAGCCTTTTGCCAGTATGTGCTGTTGCAGGTCATACGCCATATCGCCACGTTTACACTCAGTTTCAATCGTGGCCGCACTCTGCATCCACTTTACTTGATCGAACTTGTCATTGCCGAAAACAATGCGATCTTTCATGGTCCACCAAGTAAAAAAAACGATGGTCAACACTACGGTAAAAGCTGCAAGCGCAATAGATAACCAGTTAATCAATTTCATGTAGCGTGTCCTTAATTAGACCATCAAATTCTATAATAACTAACACGCTGTTAATTATCTGTATTGCGCCGTTTGGCATATGGCAAGGGTTTATCTAAATCACGGATAACATCGCTAAAATCGCCCACATCAGAGAAACTACGATACACCGATGCAAAGCGAATATAGGCCACTTTATCCATCAGCTTCAGTTCATGCATCACGCTTTCACCCAGCTCTCTTGCGGGAATCTCGCGTTCACCCAGGCTCAATAATTTTTGAGAAATCCTGTCCAAGGCATGATCCACGTACTCAGTGGGGACTGGCCGTTTATGCAATGCACGTGTAAATGACAAGCGCAGTTTTTCACGACTAAACTCCTCACGCGTACCATTGGTTTTCACCACCTGCGGCATATGTAACTCGGCTGTTTCGTAGGTAGTAAAGCGCTTGTCGCAAGCACCACATTTGCGGCGACGGCGTATAGAATTCCCTTCGTCATTGACTCTGGAGTCAATGACTTGAGTATCGTCCGTACCGCAAAAGGGACATTTCATTATTTAGCCCTGTACTTTACCTTGGTAAACCGGAAACCTTGCAGTTAAGGCATGAACTTTGGCTTTAGTAAGCGCAATCACAGACTCATCGGTTGGATTATCCAGCACATCAGCAATCAAATTAGCTACTTGTCTCGCTTCATCTTCCTTGAAGCCGCGCGTGGTGATCGCTGGCGCACCAATACGAATACCTGAGGTCACAAACGGACTTTCCGGGTCATTAGGGATCGCATTTTTATTTACGGTAATATGCGCCAAACCAAGTGCTGCATCTGCGGCCTTGCCGGTTAAGCCTTTTGTACGTAAATCCACCATGAACATATGTGATTCGGTACGGCCTGAAATAATACGCAAGCCACGCGCCGTCAATGCCTCTGCCATCGCTTGTGCGTTCTTGATCACTTGCGCTTGATAGGTTTTGAATTCAGGTTGGGCAGCCTCTAAGAACGCCGTGGCTTTTGCGGCAATCACATGCATCAACGGACCACCTTGCAATGCTGGGAACACGCTTGAATTCAGTGATTTTTCAAACTCGGCTTTAGCCAGAATAATGCCGCCACGTGGGCCACGCAATGTTTTATGCGTAGTTGAGGTCACAAAGTCAGCGTGTGGCACTGGGTTTGGATAAACGCCGGCAGCGATCAAACCTGAATAGTGCGCCATATCGACCATGAAATAAGCGCCTACTTTTTTGGCAATTTCACTCATACGCGCCCAGTCAAAACGTAAGGCATAAGCTGAAGCGCCACCGATGAGTAGCTTAGGCTTACATTCAACCGCTATGCGTTCCATCTCATCGTAATCGATTTCTTCTTTGTCATTGAGACCATACGGCACGATGTTAAATAACTTGCCAGACAAGTTGGCTGGCGAACCGTGGGTTAAATGGCCACCGTGGCCAAGATTCATACCCATGATCGTATCACCTGGTTTAAGGATAGAGAAATACACCGCCTGATTAGCCTGTGAACCAGAGTGTGGCTGCACGTTGGCATACTCTGCACCATATAACGCTTTCAAGCGGTCGATGGCCAGTTGTTCCACTTGGTCTACAAACTCACAACCACCGTAAAAACGCTTGCCGGGATAACCTTCTGCATACTTATTCGTCAACTGAGAACCTTGCGCTTGCATAACTGCAGGGCTGGTGTAGTTTTCAGAAGCAATCAATTCAATATGTTCATGCTGACGAACAACCTCTTTTTCAATCATGCCCCATAAGGATGGGTCAGCTTGATTTAAGGTATTAGCGTAGTTAAATGGTGCCTGATTTGATGAAACAAGTGACATGGTGTTAGTTTTCCAAATACTTAAATTAATGTTAGTTAATAAATTCTTGCTATATTTTACCACGCTGTGACATGAAGATTAAAGTCGCAGTTGTAAACTGAAAGTTTACAACTCAATTCAGCACACAAACCGAATGTTCGCAACCAAATATGCCCGACTAAAAACTAAAAATGATGGCTGGAATTAGCCAATGGGTTAATTATGGTGCACAAACAAAACTTACACTTTAACTAACTACATGAACTATATGGAAATATTATTTGGCACGCAGATTGCTTATATCATTACAGGCGTAAATCTCCGAAATCGCTCCCCTTAACCCACAATATGCCCATGCTATTGTGGGTCTTTTTTTGTTCAACACTTGAATGCCCATTCAAAGCCGACCTTAGACTCAAAACCTTCCTGCTCACATCAAGTTTTGGCGCTCACGATATAACTGCACTATGGATAACTGCACTATGGCATCACTACACTATGGCGCACGCAGCCTGCCGCGCTATAATGAATTTATTTACTTAGCAGGAATCGCCCCTAATGAAATGGACAGACACTTTAACCATCGCGGAATCACTTTACGACACCCACCCAGAGGTTGACCCTAAAACCATCCGCTTTACCGATCTGATGCAATGGGTACTGGATTTAGAGGGCTTTGACGATAGCCCGGATAAATGTGGCGAGAAAATTTTAGAAGCGATTCAACTGGCATGGATTGAAGAAGCTGAGTAACTTTTCACTATATTCATGAATCACTATATTTAAGTCACATTATGTTTACAGCGTTATTGTGGCTATTTGTTAAACACTTTATCTGCGACTTTCCGTTGCAGGTCTTTCCATGGATGTACCACAACAAAGGTAAGTATGGGCACCCCGGTGGTCTGGCGCATGCAGGGCTACATGGTGTTGGTACGCTGACAGTATTGGCTTTTTGGCTGGGTACAGATGCATGGATGTTCGCGCTTGCAGATGCTGTTATTCATTATCATATTGACTGGGCGAAAATGAATACGAGTCAACGCTTCAACCTTAAACCTGACAATAGTGATTGGTTTTGGATATTATTAGGCTTCGACCAATTACTACATCACCTCACCTACTTCGCCATCGTTGCTTTTGCTTTTAAATCCGTTGTGCTGAGCTAACTATTGTAATTGGCGAAAACGCACCAATCTCGATAGCAACTTTATAAGATGCGACTCAATTCAACATGACCAGAAATACATTGATCGTTGCTGCCATCTGGTTCATGCTCGCGGGGCTTATCTACTACTTGGCTGATAATATCCAAAATCCCAATAAAATTAATCGCTTAGGTGAAAGCAGTACCGTTGTATTAAAACGTGGCTTAGACGGCCATTACCGTGCGGAAGCACTCATCAATGGCGAAAAAGTGAATGTGTTAGTGGATACTGGCGCCACAGGTGTGGCTATTTCGCAAGGTGTTGCAGATAGACTCAACCTTAAAAGCATAGACGCCGTACGCACCAATACGGCTAATGGCAACAGCATTGGTTATATGGTGCGCCTGAACTCAGTCAAACTTGGCGGTATTCAAGCGAATAACGTTGCCGCAATGATTGCACCCGGCTTAGATGGCGACGTGCTGCTAGGCATGTCGTTTTTAGGTCGCATGGATGTGCGACTTTTTAAGGGTGAAATGACCATTAAACAGATCGATAATCAAGCAAATTGAAAAACAACTCTGACAACTTGCCTGCCAACTAAGCCTAATCCAGTTTATTCCTTAGAGATGCCATAGGAAATGTGTTGTTGGCAAGCAACCGGTGGATGGCAATCTAAACTTTATTTGTTCACAGCCTCAGACCTTCCAAGCCTGCCTCTAACAACCTGTATCCAGCACCTCAACCAAGTTGCGGTATAACTCACTCGGCGACACTGGCTTGTGCAGTAGCGGTAATCGGTAAAAACCAGTTCGCCGACTGCATAACGGCCGATTGAAGCGCTGAACGGATTTTCAAGCTGTGCCAGCGAGGGCAGCACATCGATGATATGACCGACCCGATCCCGCCAGGCCAGCAACTGCCGTTGCGGCGCCTCGTCCTGCACGTTGAAATAGCTATGGACGATGCCGGATGCCAGCGGAGAACAACCATAAGCCATGACCTGGTCAGCGTTGTTTGCCAATTGATCACCAGTAATTTGGCTGCCGTGTTTAGAGGATGGTTTCATGGTAAGCGGTATACATTAGGAAATATGAAGCAAGACGCCAACTTAAGCGCTTTAAGCTCCTCGCCCGCTTGCGGGA
>DIZU01000173.1:0-204 GCA_002429455.1 Methylotenera sp. UBA6020
ATTTTAAATTATTTTATTTAATAAAAACAATTGGTTATAAAATATTTTAAGTTTTTTATGAAATTAGCCTTAAAGATTCCTAAAGTGCTGCCGATATGCATCTATCAGGTGACGCCGTCAATGTTTCTGAAATGTGATATTGGAGTTTTTTTCCTAAGACTTTCAAATTATTCTAGTCTTGGATTTAAAACACAGAGAATTGAT
>DIZU01000173.1:448-605 GCA_002429455.1 Methylotenera sp. UBA6020
AACTTTAGGGTAATTTTAAAAATGAAATTGATAGCCTAGCGAATTTTTTACTGTACTTGATAAACTGAGTCAATTTAGTGTAATGACGTACATTAAGTTATCTCCTAACCCCTTGTAGGTGTTTGTAAGACAAACACCTACAAGGGTGCGTTCGTTT
>DIZU01000173.1:934-5247 GCA_002429455.1 Methylotenera sp. UBA6020
TTAATGCTGGCTCAACAGCTAATCCGTTCAGATAAAGCGACTGCAATCTTCCGTTTGGGTATTAGCAAGGATATCGCCGAATTACTGGAAGGCTTAAGTAACTTGCAGTTAGTCAAGCTCAGCAGCACCAATATGATGTTAGCGCGATTTAGATTCGATGACAGTTCTATTTTAGGCATGCTCACCAATTACACAAAAGAGCGTGCCCAAGCCCATTTACACACCGCTATTCTGATTTCAGGCCAAGTGGCCGAAGCCATGGTGTAGTTGTTGAAGAGAATAAGTATTGATCGATGCTAGATAAAAAGGAAATGATCATGGATAAGAAAAGCGTAGTAAACGAATCAGAGCAAATCCAGCTGGCCATGCAAATGATTAAGCTTGGTGCCAGGTTGCAATTGCTGGAATCCCAAACCACTTTGTCTCGTGAGCGTTTGATCAAGCTGTACAAGGAGTTGAAAGGTGTTTCGCCACCCAAGGGCATGCTGCCTTTCTCTACAGACTGGTTCTTGACTTGGCAGCCTAATATCCACTCATCCATTTTCTACAATATCTATAAATTCATGTTGGACTATACCGACGTAACCGGCATTCATGCCATTATCAAAGCCTACAGCTTGTATCTGCAACAGGTGGAGCAAGATACTGATCTGGAGCCAGTATTATCCATGACACGCGCCTGGACACTGGTACGTTTTGTTGAAAGCAAAATGCTGAAAATGCAAAGCTGTAGTTGTTGTGGTGGTAACTTTATCGTTAATTCTTATGACTTGAACCAGAGCTATGTATGCAATCTATGCCATGTACCTTCACGCGCAGGCAAGACTAAAAAAGCCAAAGAACTCACTTATAAAAGTGTTGCGCAATCGGCATAAGTTTGTTCATGGGTAAAGCATTGAAAAAGTATCCCCAGGTGCAACATCGCTTCAATCAGGATGTGAAGCCGGGGATAGCCGTTAGTTGTCAATCCTTTCTTGGCAATATCCCTACAAAGCTGCGTTTAGTACCAGCCACATTGGCGATCCTGGTTCAATGTGCCGCTATGCTTACGGTAGTTGCATCCGCCTGGGCAATCTATTTGATTGGTGCTGTATATTTCAATGCCGAATTAAGTTTTCCGATTTTTACTCTAGTGCTAATGCAGGCACTGACTGCTGCAACATTTTCCTATCTTGCCGGCATGGCTAGCTGGTGGCGCTGGATACATTTGAGTTTCCCCATCGCGGTTTGGTGGATGTCCGGCTGGCATGTTCCGAATGAACTCTACCTGACTGGCTTTGTTGTCAGCCTAAGCCTGTTCTGGACCACTTTTCGCAGCCAAGTACCATTTTTCCCTTCTCGTCCGGTTGTCTGGCAGCAAGTGGCTGGACTTATGCCACAGGATAAGCCGATGCGCATGATCGACATAGGCAGTGGTCTGGGCGATATGTCTATGCACCTTGCTAAGCTAAGGCCAGACAGTCTTATCGAAGGCATAGAAATTGCACCATTGCCATGGTTGGTGAGTTTTGTGCGTGCTCAGGTTCAGCGTTCTTCTGCAGTCTTTAAACTGGGTGATTACCGAGCGCTAGATTTTGCAAATTATGATGTCATTTTTGCTTATTTGTCACCAGCAGCCATGCTGGCTTTATGGGCAAAAGCGCAGCATGAAATGCGGCCTGGCAGCTTGCTAATCAGTTATGAGTTTGAGATCCCAGGTGTAATTCCAACGTTGGTGATTGCGAATGGTGAGAAAAATCCGATGCTATATGTGTGGAATATAGGCCGGCAGTAAGGTTTACCCAGTCTATTATTGTATAAAAATACTGCATGATTAGCTGTCTTTAGAGGTGTCGTTAATTTTAATACTGGCTTTAAAACATCCCTTTATTCCCGCGATTGAATTCAGATTTTGTTTAGTATTCTGGTAGCTATTTTAAATAGTCACGGAAGTCATATTTCCCTTTCTGGAGTGCATTAGTATGTTTGTTGTCATTGGCTATATTGTGGTTTGCGGTGCCGTGTTCGGTGGCTATGCACTGGCTGGCGGGCATCTAGGTGCCTTATGGCAGCCATTGGAATTGCTGATGATTTTCGGCGGTGGGGCGGGAGCCTTTGTCATTGGTAATGATAGTAAGGCGAT
Organism: Methylotenera sp. UBA6020; assembly: GCA_002429455.1. GTDB lineage: Bacteria > Pseudomonadota > Gammaproteobacteria > Burkholderiales > Methylophilaceae > Methylotenera. The sequence continues at coordinate 3,057 of DIZU01000173.1, forward strand.
TAAATCGACGCTAAAGTCACTACCTACCTTGTTCCAGAGCTCCAAGTACAACAAAGCGCTGTATATGGATTTACTGGCATTGCTATTCGAGATTCTCAGTAAGATTCGTAAAGACGGCATGATGTCGATTGAAAACGATGTGGAGAATCCCGAATCCAGCCCGTTATTCAGCAAGTATCCTAAGCTGCTTCACGACCATCATCTTATCGAATTTATTACCGACTATTTGCGCCTCATGGTTTCCGGAAACATGGATGCTTTTCAGGTTGAAAACCTGATGGATAACGAAATTGAAACGCACCACATGGAAGGTCATGTGCCTGCGAATTGTATTGCCAAGTTGGGTGATGGCTTGCCTGCATTCGGTATTGTGGCGGCGGTAATGGGCGTGGTGCATACCATGGAAAACGTGGCATTGCCACCAGCCGAATTGGGTATTTTGATTGCCCATGCGCTAGTCGGTACTTTCCTGGGTATTTTGCTGGCTTACGGTTTCGTTGGCCCCCTATCTGGCTTGCTGGAGCAAAAGTTGGAAGAAAGCTCCAAGATGTTCCAAACGGTAAAAGTTACTTTACTCGCCAGCTTGAATGGATATGCGCCGGCGATTGCAGTTGAATTTGGTCGCAAAGTGCTTTATTCAACCGAGCGTCCTGGCTTTGCTGAGCTTGAAACACATGTTAAGCAAGCCAAGGCAGCCAAATAATGCATCTACTTCGAGTAAGAACCCGACAATCCGGTTTAAACGGAGTCTGCCATGGCTGAAGAGCTTCGTAGGCCGATTATTGTAAAGAAGATCAAGAAAAGTGCTGGCGGGCACCATGGAGGCGCTTGGAAGATTGCTTATGCTGACTTTGTGACAGCGATGATGGCCTTCTTTCTGTTGATGTGGCTGTTGGGGTCTTCGTCGAAAGCCACGCTGGAGGGTATTTCCGAGTATTTCAAGACGCCATTGAAGGTGGCACTGCAAGGTGGTCCTGCAATGGCCGCCAGTGATTCCGTGATTAAAGGCGGCGGCGGTAAAGATCTTACCAAGAAGCAGGGTCAGGTAAAGCCTATTGACGGCCCAAAAGGTAAAGAGAAATCAGTCGATATAAAAGATGCGCAGGAGTCCCTTAGGAAAGCTGAAGCGGTAAAGCTGGAAGAGTTGAAAAGGAAAATAGAAAAAGCGATCGAAGATAGTCCTACTTTAAGTAAATTCAAGCAGCAACTGTTGCTGGACATTACGACTGAAGGGTTGCGTATCCAGATTGTGGATGAGCAAAATCGGCCTATGTTCGCTTCTTCCAAGGCTGAATTGCAACCCTATGCCAAACAAATTTTACAAGAAATCGGCCAGATGCTGAATGGGGTGACCAATAAAATTAGTTTGTCGGGGCACACCGATGCCGTGCCTTACCCCAACGGCGTTAAGTCTTACAGTAATTGGGAATTGTCCTCAGACCGGGCTAATGCCTCGCGTCGTGAATTGACGGCAGGAGGCATGGATGAAACCAAATTATTACGCGTAGTGGGGTTAGCCTCGGCTTCATTGTTTGATAAGGAAGACCCGACAAACCCGGTTAATCGACGCATCAGCATTATTGTCATGAACAAAAAAGCAGAAGAAGACGCAATGAAGGATGGCGGTGCGGTCAATGTTTCTTCAGAGGCAAGCCAATCTGATATTGGTAAGGCAGTGCAGTCGCCATAAGTTGTTGCAATAAATTTAACCAGTACGACACTTAAGTTACGGTACTTAAGTTGCTTTCCTAATCGTGTCTATTATTGATATTAAGCGCTACGGAACCTTATTGTATGAAAATGAAAACGTTACCAATTGTCGAATTGAGAAGCCTGCTAGCCGCAGTCTCGGATCACGGTAAGCAGCATTTGGTGGAGGTCGAGGCAGATTTGCTGCAAACGACATTTTTGCTAAGTGAAGCCATCGAAAAGCTGAGTACAAGTTTTATGGCGGTACATGAAACCGTGACTAAGCAGCAGCAAGTGCTCGATACCCTGATGGTGGAACATTCGTTCGAAAAAGAAGAGGCTAGGCAGCTGAATGCTTTCAAGCAGCAGATTGGTGAAGAGGTAAATGCTGCTGTTACCGGGCTGCAATTTCAGGATCTCACCAGCCAGCTGATTAGCAGAACCATCAAGCGGGTGAATGGATTAAAAGATTTGCTTCAGGAGCTGGCGACCCATGGCGATG
>DIZU01000183.1 GCA_002429455.1 Methylotenera sp. UBA6020
AGGCTAGGCATTGTCATCCTGCCATATAATCACTATATAACATTTAATTAAACTTAATTTTTTAGTAAAAAGAGCATGCAATGGAATTATCACTGATACAAAAAATAGTCATTTATGCATTACCCATTTTATTTGCCATTACCGTACATGAAGCGGCGCATGGCTATGTCGCAAAATACTTTGGCGACATGACAGCTTATAACGAAGGCCGTATTACCTTAAATCCAATCAAGCATATTGACCCGTTCGGCACTATTTTGCTGCCGGCCCTCACCATCGCGTTAGGTGGTATTTTGTTTGGTTGGGCAAAGCCAGTACCCGTCAACTTCGATCGTTTACGAAATCCTAAAAAAGATATGTTGTGGGTGGCTGCTGCTGGGCCAGCATCTAATTTTCTCATGGCTATTTTCTGGGCATTGGTGATTAAATTTTCCATCTCAGCGCCTGAAGCTATCGCTTATCCACTCGCCTTGATGGGCAAAGCGGGTATGAGTATTAACATTGTATTGATGGTACTAAATTTATTGCCATTGCCACCGTTAGATGGTGGACGCATTGCCATTAGCTTGTTGCCCAATCATTTGGCGCAGCCATTTGCACAATTGGAGCGTTACGGATTTATCATTCTAATCGTACTGTTATTTACCGGGGTGTTGGGTCGAGTGCTGGATCCGTTCGTCAATGCGGTTTACAGCTTAATATTTAGCGTATTTGCATAAGCTTGTTTGTATAATGACGATATATTCTAATTAAAGTTTTTCAAACTAAGGTTTCATCAATGGCAATTGAACGTGTTTTATCAGGCATGCGCCCTACAGGTAATTTACATTTAGGGCATTACAACGGCGTACTCAAAAATTGGATTAAGCTGCAACACGAGCATGAATGCTTATTCTTTGTCGCTGATTGGCATGCGCTTACTACGCATTACGATACACCTGAAATCATTCAAGAAAGCGTATGGGAGATGGTGATTGATTGGCTGGCGGCAGGTGTTGACCCAGCTAACGCCACGATATTCATTCAATCACGCGTGCCAGAACATGCTGAATTGCATACCTTATTAAGCATGATTACACCGCTAAGTTGGTTAGAGCGCGTACCCACTTACAAAGACCAGCAAGAAAAACTATCCAATAAAGATTTATCTACTTATGGTTTTTTAGGCTACCCGCTATTACAAAGTGCCGATATTCTGATTTACAAAGCTACGCAAGTGCCGGTGGGTGAAGACCAAGTGCCGCATATTGAATTTACGCGTGAAATCGCACGCCGTTTTAATCATATTTACGGCAAAGAAAAAGGCTTTGAAGAAAAAGCGGAAGCCGCCATTAAAAAGTTAGGCAGCAAACGCGGTGCGTTGTATGAAGAAATGCGCAATGCCTATCAGCAAAGTGGCGATGAAGAAGCCCTGGAGTCGGCACGCGCCATGATTGAAGAACAGCAAGGCATGAGCATGGGAGATAAAGAACGCTTGCTTGGCTATTTAGAAGGTGGCGGCAAAATGATTTTGCTGGAGCCAGATTATAAGCTGACGCCAGCCTCAAAAATGCCTGGTTTGGATGGGCAAAAAATGTCCAAATCTTACAACAACACCATTTCCCTGCGTGAAGATGTAGATTCAGTGGCCAAAAAAATCAAAACCATGCCTACAGACCCTGCACGTATACGCCGCGCAGACCCAGGCGACCCGGCAAAATGTCCGGTATGGCAATTACATCAAATTTATTCAAACCAAACCACGCAAGACTGGGTGCAAGCCGGGTGTAAAAGTGCTTCTATTGGTTGCATCGAGTGTAAAACTCCCGTGATTGAGAGTGTATTAGCCGAGCTGAAACCGATTCAAGAACGTGCTGCGCAATATGCGGAAGACCCGACCTTAGTCAAAAACATTGTGGCTGAAGGCTGTGAAAAAGCACGTAAACTAGCTCGCGAAACCATGCGTGATGTACGTGATGCAATGGGCTTGAACTATTCCTAATCTGAATCTCTATTCATGGACCAAAAATGAATCACTGGCTGGCTATTGCCATAGCAATTGTTGCGGAGGTAACCGCCACAACTGCACTCAAGGCATCTAACGAGTTCACCCGATTGTGGCCGTCGTTGATTGTGGTGGTTGGTTACGGTACCGCATTTTACTTTATGACCATCAGTATGCGCGTACTGCCCGTGGGCATTATGTACGCCATTTGGTCCGGTTTGGGTATTGTGTTGATTTCCATTCTCGGCTGGCTGGTATATCGTCAGACACTGGATGTTCCCGCTATGGTCGGCATGGGTTTTATAATTACCGGTGTCATTATCATTAACGTGTTTTCAAAATCCATCGGTCATTGAACCTCGCATGCAAACGCTAGTCACTATAGATGCACGTATCCATGGTGAAGCGTTTACAGAACTGCCGCATGATCTTTATATACCTCCCGATGCATTAGAAGTTTATTTAGAGGCATTTGAAGGTCCGCTCGATTTATTGCTGTATTTAATTCGCAAGCATAATCTTAATATTCTTGATATTCCCATGGCTGATTTAACACGCCAGTACATGCAATACGTAGAAAAAATGCACGCCATCAAGCTGGAATTAGCGGGTGATTACCTGCTGATGTCAGCCGTGCTGATAGAAATTAAATCACGCATGTTGCTGCCCAAGCCTGCTGAAATCGAGTCTGAAGACGACCCTAGAGCCGAGCTGGTACGGCGTTTAATGGAATATGAAGCAATTAAATTAGCTGCGCAGCGTTTGGATGAAATGCCCAAGGTTGGCGAGGATATTAGCGTTGCCAGTGCTTATTATCAGCATATGAGTGAAACAAAATCGCCTGAAGTCAGCTTGGATGACCTGGCTGAGGCCTGGCGCAATGTGCTTAAACGCGCTAGCAATTTTCAACATCACAAAGTAGGTAAAGCTGAGCTTTCTGTGCGTGAGCATATGAGTATTATTTTACGCCGTTTAAAAGTTGATAATTTGCTGGAATTTTCGCAATTATTCGATATGGTGCAAGATGGTATCCCTAAATTAGTGGTTTGTTTTCTGGCGATACTAGAGCTGGCACGTGAGGGTTTATTGCGCATGACACAACAAGCACCTTTTTCGCCGATATATATACAAATCAATAACCATGAGTAAGCATCATGAGTGAAACCAAGAACATTACTGAATTAAAGAATGTATTAGAAGCTGCATTATTAACATCACACGAGCCGCTGTCTTTAGAGGATATGACGCGATTGTTTGCCGACCGCATGGAACGTACCACCTTGCGTATGTTGTTGGATGAGTTAAAGCAAGACTGGGCGCAGCGCACCATGGAGTTGGTGCAAGTGGCAACTGGATTTCGTTTTCAGGCACGGGTTGAATATGCAACGTTTTTAGCGCGGCTAAATCCTGAAAAACAGGCAAAATACTCGCGTGCGGTGATGGAAACGCTGGCGATTATTGCGTATCGTCAACCAGTGACACGTGGCGACATCGAAGAAATTCGCGGCGTTGCCGTCAATCCCAATGTAATGCGCCAGTTACTGGAACGTGACTGGATTGACGTGGTTGGTCAGCGTGAGGTGCCGGGGCGTCCGTCTCTTTATGCCACCACTAAACATTTTCTGGATGATCTCAATCTACGTTCGTTAGCCGAGTTGCCGCCAATGGAAGATTTTACGCAACAAGAACCCCCGCTCAATATATAAAGCCATTTTAATCTGCCTATTTTAATCTGATAAGATTGGCTGTAACTGCGGTAAAATGCGCTATTACAATCAATAGTTTATCAATATGGCACGTCCCTTTAAAACACAGCGCGACCCGCAGGCAACGCCTCGCCGTCCAAAAACCAGTTTTACCAAATTAGAAACCGACCAAAACGCACCACCAGAACCTACACAAAGGCTGCACAAGCTGTTGGCATTGGCTGGACTGGGCTCACGTCGTGATATGGAAGCGCTCATCGCCAGTGGACGTGTGACTGTGAATGGTGCGCCTGCCACGGTAGGTCAAGGCGTTACGCAATACGATGTGGTGCGTTTAGACAGCCGCCCGTTAAAGCTGCCTTTTGTCGCTGAGCTTCCACAAGTATTGATTTACCATAAACCAGAAGGCGAAATCGTCAGCCAGGACGACCCTGAAGGTCGCGCCAGTGTGTTTGATAAATTGCCAAAAGTGAAAAATGCCAAATGGATTGCCATTGGACGCTTGGATATGAACACCAGCGGCTTACTCATATTTACTACTTCAGGCGAGCTGGCGAACCGCTTTATGCACCCACGCTATGAAGTAGAACGCGAGTACGCGGTGCGCATTTTTGGCGAACTTACCGAAGGTCAAATGACGCAATTGACTGAAGGTATTGAGTTGGAAGATGGCCCGGCGAACTTTGATTCGATTAGTGCACAAGGCGGCGAAGGTGCCAACCACTGGTATCAGGTGATTTTGCGTGAAGGCCGTAACCGTGAAGTACGCCGATTGTTTGAGGCTTTTCAGCTACCCGTAAGCCGTTTGATGCGCGTACGTTTTGGTCCAGTGAATCTACCGCCACGCGTCAAACGCGGACAAATGCTTAAACTAGAACAAAAAGAAGTGGTTGGCTTGCTGGAATGGGCTGATTTACCTGTACCAAGTGCACCGCTCAGGCAGCTTACACAACGTGAAAAACTAAAGGCGACCGCTGTGTTTATGCCAAAGGTGCGTAAACAAAGAGTCAGCGCATTAGACCGGCCACCGCGCGATGCTGCTGAAGGTGAAGCTAGGCCATATCGTGGTAAAACGGATGCAGCACGGAACTCGGCGGCTAAAAAACCTGTGCCTAAAAAGTCTGCCAATCGCCGAGTGAGACAGACCAGTGATTTAACTGCGCCACAAATGCAGAAGAAGAGTGATAGGAATAGAGGGCGAGGGTAATAGGTCACTTTCGCACGACCTGCGAGTTTCTTTCTTTTGCTTAGCCAAAAGAAAGAAACCAAAGAAAGGCTACTCCCTACCGCTTACTTCCTGCGCTGCCTCAAAAAAGTTGGGCAGTTGCGGAACTTACTTTGCTCAGACAGTCCTCGCTGAAAACTTCCAGTTTTTTGAAGCAACACAGGTACCCGTAAAGGGCATCCCCAATTTGCTAAGCCAGTAAGCTGGCAAGCAAAGTGTGAGCGGTAGCAGGGGATTAGTAAATCAGATGAAATTTCACTTTCATGTGATTATTTAGCTAAGCTCTCAAATTCTGGATTCTTCGCTACGCTCAGAATGACTGTTTCGTTATTGCTTACCTAACCGCCACAATGAAGTCACTTCAGCCTTACGCGCTGCATGTAACGGATCACTGGCATCAAGCGTTTTGCTATGTCTGGCTTTAGTGTCTGTTCTCTCAATTATTTTTAAGCCTGCTGCGGTTATCCAGCCTAGTAACTCATCACGGGTTCTTAGACCTAAGTGTTCAGCAAAGTCTGAAAGTATTAGCCAGCCTTCACCAGCATCATTTAGGTGTGCGCTTAAGCCATTTAAAAAACCTTTAAGCATTTGGCTTTTTTCATCGTAAATTGCAGACTCTAGTGCTGAACTTGGGTGGGCAGGTAGCCATGGCGGGTTGCATACAATTAAATCCGCTTTGCCATATTC
>DIZU01000068.1 GCA_002429455.1 Methylotenera sp. UBA6020
GCACCATGCACTGACTTACCGGCGTCTTCTTCCAAATGTGCACGCGTAATATTGATCACTTTTTCGTAAGCAGCATGTTTGCCTACGGCTGGTACTTGGATAGTGACCGCACCTTTACCGACTACCGGCAGTTCATATTGGCTAATCTGGTAGCCNNCGAAAGCTGCCCTCTTGCATATTGCCATCACAGATGCCAATCCATTGCACTAATTCATGCAACTGTTTTGCGTAGGCAACGGCTTCAGCGGCTGAGCGCATATCAGGCTCTGTGACGATTTCCAGCAATGGCGTACCGGCACGATTAAGGTCTATACCGCTCATGCCTTCAACCGCACCATGCACTGACTTACCGGCATCTTCTTCCAAATGTGCGCGGGTGATATTGATGACTTTTGCATAGGCTGGATGTTTACCGACGGCTGGCACTTGTATGGTGACGGCACCTTTGCCAACTACCGGCAGCTCATATTGGCTAATCTGGTAGCCCTTAGGCAAGTCCGGATAAAAATAATTTTTACGCGCAAACACGGATCTGGGCGCAATTTCAGCATTGATTGCCAAGCCAAATTTAATCGCACAATGCACCGCTTGCTTATTCAACACCGGCAACACACCCGGCAAAGCAATACTCACTTCACAGGCCTGCGTGTTAGGCTCTGCACCGTACTTGATAGGCGCACCTGAAAAAATCTTCGTATTAGTTTGCAGTTGGGTGTGTGTTTCCAACCCGATAACGACTTCCCATTCCATATTATTCCAAACCTTCTGGTGCGTTCAAATCAGGCATTCTTAAATGCCAGTCCGTTACTTGTTGATACTGATGCGCCACATTCAGCATACGCGCTTCATCGAAATAATTACCGATGATTTGCAAACCCACTGGCAACGATTTTCCATCATCACTTGATGCAAAACCTGCCGGCACACTCATGCCCGGCAAGCCGGCCAAATTGGTTGAGATGGTATAAATATCCTGCAGATACATCGCCACTGGATCATCTACTTTTTCACCGGCCTTAAAGGCGGTTGATGGCGCGGCCGGCCCCATAATGACATCACATTGCTTAAAGGCTTCCACAAAATCCTGGGCAATTAAGCGGCGAATCTGTTGCGCTTTCAGGTAATACGCATCGTAATAGCCGGCACTTAATACATACGTGCCGATCAGGATACGGCGTTTAACTTCGGCACCAAAGCCTTCTGCGCGGCTCTTGCAGTACATATCCATCAAATCGGTATATTCAGCGGCACGATGTCCATAACGCACGCCATCATACCTGGACAAGTTACTTGAAGCTTCTGCGGGTGCTAACACGTAGTAGACAGGAATGGATAAGCCGGTATTCGGCAACGAGATTTCTACGATCTCGGCACCGAGTTTTTTGTATTCCGCGATTGCATTTTCGATCACGGTAGCCACATTGGCATCCAAGCCATCGGCAAAGAACTCTTTTGGCAAGCCTATTTTTAAGCCTTGCAATGGCTTATTTGGATTTGAATTGTAAAGCTCACGCGTGTAATCTTCTTTGTCGCGATTTAAGCTTGTGGAATCGCGCTCGTCAAAGCCGGCCATCACGTTCATCATCAAAGCGCAATCTTCTGCGCTTTTGGCCATCGGTCCGGCCTGATCCAAACTAGAGGCGAAAGCGATCATGCCATAGCGCGAGACCACGCCGTAAGTCGGTTTTAAACCAGTAAATCCACACAACGAAGCCGGCTGGCGAATGGAACCGCCAGTGTCCGTTCCCGTCGCCGCCGCACAAAGCCGTGCGGCGACAGCTGCTGCGCTACCGCCGCTGCTGCCACCCGGCACACGATCAAAACTCCAGGGGTTTTTAACGCTGCCAAAATAGCTGGTCTCGTTAGACGATCCCATAGCGAACTCATCCATATTGGTTTTACCCAAATTCACTGCACCAGCGCCATCAAACTGGGTGATGACATGCGCATCATACGGTGCAATAAAATTGGCCAGCATTTTGGAGCCGCAAGTCGTCTGCCAGCCTTGGGCACAAAAAATATCCTTCTGCGCAATAGGAATGCCCGTCAGAGGCACCGCACTGCCGGCAGCAATACGTATATCGGCGGCTTTAGCCTGCGTCAGCGTTTTAGCCTCATCCAAACTAATGTAAGCATTAATACTGGGGTTATATTGCCGAATACGATCAAGAAATGATTGCGTTAATTCAACACTGGAAATTTTCTTAGCTTGGAGCATGTCCCCAAGCTGCTTTAAACTATTATTGGTCAGGCTGCTATTTATCATAATTTATTACAACTTATTGTTTATTACAACTTGATTGATTGGTTTTACAAGACTAGCTTTATTCGATTACTTTAGGCACCAGATACAGACCACCTGCTATGGCTGGCGCTGTCGAGCCGTTACCCAATGCAGGCGCATTTTTTTGGAAAGCATCTCGTAGATTGGTTTTGGTCACCACATCATCACGTAAACGCTGGCTCAACTCTTGCGAATGTGACATAGGTTCAATACCTGTAGTGTCTACTGCCTGCATTTGCTCGATCAGGCCTAAAATGCCAGTAAGCTTAGTTAATGTAGCCGCTGCGTCGCTATCACTTACCTCAATGCGCGCCAGATGTGCGATTTTTTTGATATCTTCAGTGCTAAGTGCCATGCTTCAATAATCCGAAATATAATTTGGTACGGTTCAGTGACTTTTGAATTTCAGTCAGTTTTAATTTTGAGACATTACCTGTTTTGCAATTAAGTTGTAATCACATCTTAATTTTCAACTAGATATGCGGTATTATACCCTGATTTTATGCACACCTTAATCGCGCGAAAAGATTAAGCTCGTGTCTTGCATTGAACTTGTACCAGCCATGCATCAAACCACAGGAAAAACATAATGTTCGGTTTTATAAGTAGTTATTTTTCAAATGATCTTGCCATCGACTTGGGCACCGCAAACACTCTCATTTACGCACGCGGCAAAGGCATCGTTTTAGACGAGCCTTCAGTGGTCGCGATTCGTCAGGAAGGCGGCCCAGGCGGCAAAAAAATTCTATTGGCTGTTGGCGCAGAAGCCAAGGGCATGCTTGGACGCGCTCCCGCCAACATTCAAGCGATTCGCCCGATGAAAGATGGTGTGATTGCAGATTTCACCATTACTGAGCAAATGCTCAAATACTTTATTCGCCGCGTGCACGATGCACGCTGGTTTTCGCCTAGTCCGCGCATCATTATTTGCGTGCCGGTTGGCTCAACCCAAGTTGAGCGCCGTGCCATTAAAGAATCAGCCGAGCGCGCCGGTGCCAAACAAGTATTTTTAATTGAAGAGCCAATGGCTGCTGCAATTGGCGCCGGCATGCCAGTTTCTGAAGCAACCGGCTCAATGGTGGTGGATATTGGCGGTGGTACCACTGAAGTCGGCGTGATTTCACTCGGCGGCATTGTCTACGCTAAATCAGAACGCGTAGGTGGCGACAAATTTGACCAAGCGATTATTGACTATATTCGCCGCAATTACGGTATGCAAATTTCCGAACCTACGGCTGAAGCCATTAAGAAAAAAATTGGTTCTGCGTTCCCAGGCTCTGCCGTGCTAGAAATGGAAGTCACGGGTCGCAACCTTGCAGAAGGTTTACCACGTAAGTTTACGATTTCTAGCAACGAAATTTTAGAAGCGCTCACCGAACCATTGAACTCGATTGTTGGCGCAGTCAAATCAGCTTTAGAACATACGCCGCCTGAACTGGGTGCCGATATCGCCGAAAAAGGCATGGTGCTCACGGGTGGCGGTGCATTGCTGCGCGACTTGGATAGATTGCTAGTAGAAGAAACCGGTCTACCGGTGATCGTTGCAGAAGATCCGTTGACCTGCGTAGCACGTGGTTGCGGCCGCGCTTTAGAAGAAATGGATAAATTAGGCAGCATATTCGCCTACGAATAACTTTAATTAAAAATGAGATACGCTTGAAACTTGTCATTACGTTTAAGTTTCAAGCGTAAGTTAAGTATTTATCGTGTTGAGATTTTAGGCCGTTTAATACGGCCTAATTTTATGCGTTAATCCCTTGGAATAACTCATCACTTTTTACAGATTAAGCGTAGCGATCCTTTAAGTAACAGAGATATTTAAGTATAAGTTTAACCAATGGCGCGAGGCTTTAATCATAAACTTGAGCAGCAACAAGCCCCGGCATTCTTTGCCCGTGGCCCAAGCACTTTTGCACGTTTAGTATTTTTTTCAGCTTTATCATTAGCGCTGATGGCTACTGACTCGCGCCTGCAATATCTGGTCAGCCTGCGCCAAAATTTAGTCACGTTATTGTACCCACTGCAAGTACTGGCTAACGCCCCATCACAACTGTATAGCAATACTCTCGAGTATTTTTCCACCCACCATCGCCTATTAAATGAAAATCAACAATTAAAACTACAAGCGCTTAAACAAGACATCGCGTTGCAACGACTTAACACACTGACACGTGAAAATGAGCATCTTCGTAATTTGCTACAAGCCAATAAAGCTTTGGTAGAAAGCAGTGTTGTGGGCGAGATTATGCACGTAGGCCGTGACCCCTTTACCAAAAAAGTGATCGTGAATCGTGGTGAAATACATCAAATCGAAGCAGGCGAGGCAGTAGTTGATTCTACCGGCGTTATCGGCCAGGTAACACGCGTCTACCCATTAAGCAGCGAAGT
>DIZU01000015.1:0-1778 GCA_002429455.1 Methylotenera sp. UBA6020
GTGGATTGTTTGCAGAGTAGTTCACCGCTTGAATGTGCTTGCCATCTGGCCAATACAATTTCTTACGCCAAAATATCAACGAAAGTTCGCTACTATCTATCTGGCGGATATTGTGATTATGCGATGTAATCACAGCAAGTACTTCTGCTGTGGCTTTATCAATAAAGCAGGTAAGCAGAATGCTCGCAGACAAAAGCGCTAAAAATAGTTTACGCATCTGGATGCCATTAAAATAAAATCGCAAATGATGCTAATAAACCCTTAGGCGATTCTGGGCGTTCTTCATCGCCTCCAATGTACTCAATTTTAAGTATGCGATTGGCTGACATGCGCCATGCTGTTCCTAATAGCCAGCGTTCGCTTGAGCCCTCTGTAGGACGCTTGAAGTTTTCAACCCGTGCGACCGCAAACCACTGATTGCCAAGTGGCACCACCCCCTGCAAATAAGCGCCACTTCCACCGTTACTATAGTCGCTGTAGTAACGCTGAAAGGCTTCACCACTGAACTCCCAGCCTTCATGCTGCGCTAAAAAATCTAAGCCCAGCATACGAAAACGAGGACTGTTCGGAATGTCCTCGCGAAACTCCAGCAAAGAAAGACCCCAATTTATTTTGCCGGAAAGTGTGAAACGAGCGCCTTTTGTATCTTTGTATGGGATTTCTCCTTTATCAAGCGTTTGGTCTTTTATCGCTTCAGCGAACAAACTGTATTCAAAGGCTTCATTTGCGAATGGCACTGCACCATAAAACATCAAGCCATTGGTAGACACAGGAAAGAGTCGGCTAGTCGCTAGAGGACGTGATGAAGTCCAAACAAGCGGCGCGGCATGCATTAAGTTCCAGCGGCCCGTTGGGGTTAAGAATCGCCCTGTGCGAAGATTGAGTTTTTCTGACAGGTTGTAATCTAAATACAGCCGTTCTAGATCGAAGTAAAAGTTTTTGCCAACGACGGTATCATCTTGATGAAAGCTAAGTGGCCGTTCTAATTCCAATTCGGAGAAAAAACGAAAGCGACTGTTATCTTCCCAGCTAAGAATCAGGCTGACTTCATTTAGTGCGCCATCGACTTTTCCTCCTGGGTGCACATCAACGCCTGCACTTGAATAACCACCAAGTTTAAAATTTTCCCATAATGATGGAGCATCTGCCTCAGCTGCTATTGCCTGACTAATATTTAAAACGATCGCTATGCTGACGGCAAATAGCAGTTGTATGCGCATAATTTCTCCATATCTTAAGGCAAACATCGGTATATCATTCCAATTTGCTCATTTGCTCATTTTGTCTAACTGTTTCGGACTATATTTCATATAAATCTATCATGTCGTTATTCTCGCATTGAATCAGATGTTACTGAAAGCCTTACCTATACGGTTTATTTTACTGGGCGCATTTTTGCTAGTAGGGTTGTTGCCGACCATGTTAGTAACAGGCTTGGCTTTTTATGAGGCACGTAGCGCCTTAAAAACTGAGATTGAACATGACATGCAAACGCGTGCCGCAGCCACCGTGGACGAAATTGATCGCATCATGTTCGAGCGCCTGCATAACACTGCGTCCTGGAGCCAACTGGAAATTATGCAGGATGTGCGAATCGGCGACGTAGATAAGCGCCTATCCAAGTTCCTGAGTGAATTAAAGTACAGTTATCATGATATTTATAATGAGCTCTATGTCATTGATGAAAAAGGACTTGTTGTAGCATCTAGCAAGGTAGACTCCATCGGCATGCAACGCACCATTCCCAACGCTTGGCTGAGTACAAAAGTTCAGCAGAG
>DIZU01000015.1:1991-9592 GCA_002429455.1 Methylotenera sp. UBA6020
CTGGGCACGCTGGTGACGGTGTTCAACTGGCAACAAATCAGCAATATTTTAGAAAGTGCTGTTTCTGGAAGAAGCGGTGCCGCATTGTTTGATAGTAATAACGCATTGTTGTCGATGACTGCACGATGGCCAGACACACAAGCTACTGAGAAAATATCAGCCCATGCTAAAGCCAAAGGTTATCAAGGCTATGACGGGTTCGCTTGGCATGTGGTTATTTCGCAATATCGCCTAGAAGCATTAGCACCTATTCGCCAAATGGCTTATATTTTCTTTGGCTTACTGATTGCGACGATTGCTCTGGCAAGTTTTATAGCGGTTCCCGTAGCCACAGCGATGACTAAGCCTTTGAGCAAGCTCACCGCGTTTGCCAACAACTTTATCCGCGAACCAAGTAATGCGCTGCCGCCAAGCGGCGGAAGTTTGATAATACCTTTAGAAATCACTGCTCTGGCTAATGCATTTAGTAAAATGATTAATGACCTTGAACAATCTAAAGAGAATCTGACGCGTGCCGCCAAATTGGCGGTAGTCGGCGAGATGGCCGCAGCCATGGGGCATGAAGTACGCACACCGCTAGGGATTTTGCGTTCCTCCGCACAAGTGTTGTTGCGTGAGCCTAATATTAGTGAAGAAGGCCGCGAGGTCTGCGGTTTTATTATTAGCGAAACCGAACGTTTGAATAAACTGGTTTCAACCCTCATTGATTCAGCACGGCCACGTTCACCAGAATTTAAAGAAACCAATATTGCCGAACTTGCGCAGCAAAGTGTTGCAATGTTACAGATGCAAGCTGAGAAAAAACATATCGAACTGGTTTGTGAAACAAGCGATTATGCAATGGCGCTATGCGACCCCGAGCAGATCACGCAGGTTTTGCTCAATTTGTTACTCAATGCCATTCAAGTGTTGGCGGACGGCAGCAACATTCTTTTAACGGTTTCGAACAGCCTAGACCATGTTTTGATCGTGGTAGCTGACAATGGACCCGGCATTCCTATTGCGCAGCGTAGCCAAGTATTTGAACCATTTTTCACAAAACGCACAGGTGGCATAGGTTTAGGCTTGGCTGTTGTCAGACAAATTGTACTTGCACACCAAGGCAAAATAAGTGTTCACCAAAGTACATTAGGTGGCGCAGAATTTCGCTTACTATTACCTGTATCTGGAACAGCATAACTGTTTGGAGCAACATCAATGTTTAGAGACAATTACACATGAGTCAACTGAAACGTATTCTCGCCCTTGATGATGAACCCCACATGCGGCGTTTGCTCGAAATTAGTTTGCGCCAGGCTGGATATGAACCGGTTGTGGCTGAAAATGGCCGCGCAGCACTTAGTATCTTGCGGGAGAACAATGTCGATTTGGTGGTGAGTGATCTGCACATGCCGGTGATGGATGGCTTAAAGCTGCTAGAGGCCATGCGTAAAGAGAATATAGATACCCCGGTGATTATCGTCACCGCGCAGGGTGAGATTGCCACAGCGGTACAAGCAATGAAATTAGGGGCCTCGGATTATATTTTAAGACCATTTGATCTAGAAACGCTAGAAATTGCCATTAGCCGCGCGCTATCAATTACCCGTTTGAAAATTGAAAACCAATTTCTGAGGGATGAGGCTGAACAAGTTGGTAAAAGTCTCATTGGCGAAAGTCAGGCGATTCGTCTGGTCCATCAGGCGATATCACAAGTAGCAGCAGAAAAAGCAACGGTATTAGTCGCGGGTGAAACCGGAACCGGTAAGGAGCTGGTGGCACGCGCTATTCATCAACAATCCCCAAGAAAAACTGCACTTTTTGTGGCTGTCAATTGCGCTGCCATCCCCACTGAAATGTTGGAGTCCGAGTTATTTGGGCATGAGCGCGGCGCCTTTACTGGCGCGGTCAAGGAGCGTGTGGGCAAGTTCGAGCTGGCTGATGGCGGCACGCTTTTTTTAGATGAAGTGACTGAAATGCCAATCGCCTTGCAAGCCAAGTTGTTACGTGCCTTGCAGGAAGGCGTAATTGAAAGACTGGGTAGCAATCGGCCATTGAGCGTCAACATTAGAGTTGTAGCTGCTACCAACCGTGACCCAATGCAAGCCGTCAAGGAAGGCAAGCTGCGCGAGGATTTATATTACCGACTGAACGTATTCCGTATTGACTTACCCCCGCTGAGAGACCGGCTAAGTGACATTGACATGCTGGCATCCAATTTTTTAAAAAAACGTAATATCAGCATTGATGACAACGCCATGCGCATGCTGCAAAACTACCGCTGGCCGGGCAATGTACGCGAGTTGGAGAATGTATTGGAGCGCGCCGCGATAGTTTGTGGCGGACAAGTTATCAGTACGCAACATTTACCAACCGACATGCTCGCCGGTAACAATTTTTCATCCGAATTGAAGCCGCTGCAAGATGCGACAATCCAATCAACAGAAACGCTTCTATTACCCGAGGCCGTCCAAGCGCTTGAGATACAATTGATCACAGCGGCACTTCAGCAAACGCATGGAAACAAGAGCCGTGCCTCCAAACTGTTAGGCGTAAGTGAACGTTCATTATGGTACAAGCTGAGTCGCTACCATATGGCTGACATTAAAAATCAATAAGTGCATATTGCGAACACTATGGATAGGTTCAGTTTTGTAGCAACCAGTTAAACCAATCATCCTTGACATACCTCAATACCCAATAGCAGCAAGCCTACAGGCTTGCTGCTAGCAAAATACCACTCCACCACAAACTCAATATATTGAGTACTCAACTCTATGAGCTACTTTAAAAGAAAATGTGGCGAATCATCAATTTTTAAAAATTGAACCAGATAGTGAAAGCATTCTTCACCCCTATTGATTTACATCAAACAAGTTTTAGGCATGCTGCGACAAAATGTCACGTGCGTAACTAAAACATAAGGGAATAGTATGGACTTTGCTAATTCAAAAGCACTGAATTATAACGATGGAGTAATCAGGCAGTTTTCCATCATGGCTGTAGTTTGGGGTGTCGTGGGCATGTTGGTGGGCGTAATCATTGCCGCTCAACTTGTCTGGCCTGAACTCAATCTGGGTTTACCGTGGACGAGTTTTGGCCGTCTGCGTCCACTTCATACCAATGCGGTGATTTTTGCATTTGGTGGCTGTACATTATTTGCGACATCATATTACGTCGTGCAACGCACCTGCCAGGTTAGATTGTTCTGTGACAAGCTGGCCACATTTACCTTCTGGGGTTGGCAACTGGTGATTGTTGCGGCGGTTATTTCCCTGCCGTTAGGTTATACGCAAGCAAAGGAATACGCCGAACTAGAGTGGCCGATTGATATTCTGATTGCAATAGTTTGGGTGTCTTATGCGATTGTGTTTTTTGGCACGATAGGAATGCGTAAAGTTAAACATATCTACGTTGCCAATTGGTTCTTCGGCGCATTTATCCTCACCGTTGCCTTGTTGCATATTGTCAATAGTGCGGCAATGCCAGCCAGCTTCATGAAGTCCTACTCCGCTTATGCCGGTGTGCAGGATGCGATGGTGCAATGGTGGTACGGTCACAACGCGGTTGGTTTCTTCCTCACGGCCGGGTTCCTGGGCATTATGTATTACTTTGTACCTAAACAAGCCGGACGCCCGGTGTATTCGTATAGTTTGTCTATCGTACATTTCTGGGCACTGATTTTCACCTATATGTGGGCAGGTCCTCACCATCTGCATTACACCGCGCTGCCTGATTGGACCCAATCGCTAGGCATGGCGTTTTCACTGATTCTATTGGCACCTAGCTGGGGCGGCATGATCAACGGCATGATGACCTTATCAGGCGCATGGCACAAACTGCGTACAGATCCTATTCTGCGCTTCATGATCGTGTCGCTGTCTTTCTACGGCATGAGTACTTTTGAAGGCCCGATGATGGCGATTAAAACCGTGAACTCACTCTCACACTATACGGATTGGACTATAGGCCACGTGCATTCCGGTGCGTTGGGCTGGGTGGGGCTGGTGTCTATGGGTGCGCTTTATTACATGGTGCCTCGTCTGTTTGGTCAAAAACAAATGCACAGCATGAAGGCGATTGAATTGCATTTCTGGTTAGCAACCGTCGGAATCGTGCTCTACATCTCATCACTTTGGATCTCAGGCGTGATGGAGGGCTTAATGTGGCGCGCCATCAATACTGACGGCACGCTCACGTACACCTTTGTCGAAAGCGTAAAAGCAAAACATCCCTATTACATCATACGTCTGCTAGGCGGTACGCTTTATCTAAGCGGCATGGTCATCATGTTGTGGAATGTACTTAAAACGGCAACCAGTGGCAAACCTGCGCTTGCTTCCATTCCACTCGTTGCTGCTCACGCCTAAGGAAAACTATTATGTCCAATATAGATACGACCAATCACGAGACTGGCAGTGGTTTCAGCCACGAAAAAATTGAGACCAATAACTTTCTGATGATAGTGCTGATTTTGTTGGTGGTGGCATTTGGCGGGCTTGTGGAAATTGTGCCACTGTTCTTTCAAAAATCTACTACCGAGCCAATTAAAGGCTTGATGCCTTACACCGCGTTGCAATTGGCTGGGCGTGATATTTATGAGCGTGAAGGTTGCTACAACTGCCATTCGCAAATGATCCGCCCATTCCGTGCGGAGACTCTACGCTACGGGCACTACTCTGTAGCTGGCGAGTTTGTTTACGACCATCCATTCCAATGGGGCAGTAAACGGACCGGCCCAGACTTACATCGTGTTGGTGGCAAATATAGCGATGAATGGCATCGTATTCACTTAACTAATCCACGTGATCTTGTGCCGGAATCTATTATGCCGGCCTATCCGTGGTTAGAAAAAACACCTGTTGATGCTGAATCTATGCCATCTCACATGCGTGCACTACGCAGAGTAGGCGTGCCATATACCGACGCTGACATTGCCGGAGCAGCAGAGGAAGTAAAAGGCAAAACTGAACTGGATGCCATGATTGCTTATCTGCAAATCTTAGGAACGCACCTTAAGTAACTATAAGGTAAAGCACCCCTATTAAACGTAACAAAAGAGGACGCATGATGGATATTAATACACTCCGCATATTGGCTACCATTGCTAGTTTTATCGTGTTTATTGGCCTCATGGTATGGACTTGGCAGCACCGGAATACATCAGACTTTAAAGATGCAGCCAATCTGCCATTTACCGATGACCAAAGCTAAACAGACCTTAATTAAGAAGACATAAGGATAATAAAATGAGTGATTTTACGAGTAATTTTTGGCCTATTTTCATCACGACCATCTCATTGCTTGGTATTTTCGGCTGTGCTTTGCTGCTATGGCTTACAAGTAAAGTGAAAGTAACAAGTGCAAACGGCGACAATACCAGCGGCCATGTATGGGATGGTGATATACGTGAAATGAATAACCCGCTACCACGCTGGTGGGTGTGGTTGTTTATTATCACCATTGTTTTCTCTCTTTTCTATTTGGCTGCGTATCCAGGTTTGGGTAGTTACGCAGGCAAGCTGGGCTGGACTGAGGTCAATCAATATGAAAAAGAAATGGCAACCGCAAACAAAACATTAGCGCCACTTTATGCAAAGTTTGCTGCGATGCCGGTGGAAACGCTTGCAGCCAATCCAGAAGCCAACGCGATTGGTGAGCGCTTGTTCATGAACAATTGCGCGCAATGTCATGGTTCTGATGCACGCGGTAGCCGTGGCTTTCCTAACCTGACGGATCACGATTGGTTGCATGGCGGTAGCCCGGAGAAAATTCAGGAAACCATCACGGGTGGTCGCATCGGCATGATGCCGCCAATGGCCGCAGCAGTAGGCAATGAAGATGATGTAAAGAACGTCGCCAACTATGTCCTCAGCCTTTCTGGAAGTAAACATGATTCAGCACGCGCGGCCTTAGGTAAAGAAAAGTTTGCCATTTGTGCCGCATGTCATGGTGCCGACGGGAAAGGTAACACGGATATCGGCTCACCTAACCTGACCGATAACATTTGGCTACACGGTTCAGGTGAGATTGCGATTATCAAGCGCATTAATGAAGGTAAAACCAACCAGATGCCTGCCCAAGGCACTAAATTTACGCCAGAACAAATACATGTACTAGCAGCCTACGTTTGGGGCCTGTCAAATCGTCCAAAGATGGCAGCAGTCAAATAAAAGAGCATAAGACATGAATAGCCCACAGACCCCTACCCGCACAGCAAGCCCGTCTAAGGCACTACCTGATGCGGTAGTGGTCTCGTTATATGCCGCGCAAGAAAAGATTTATCCGCGCAGCATTTCCGGGTTCTTTACTAAATGGCGCTGGGTCATGATCTGGCTGACCCAGCTATTTTTCTATGGCGTGCCTTGGCTGGCATGGGGTCAACGCCAAGCCTTGTTGTTTGATTTGGAAGCCAAGCGTTTTTATATCTTTAACTTGGTGCTGTACCCGCAAGATCTGATTTATCTGACAGCGATACTCATCATCTCAGCACTATCGCTATTTCTTTTCACCGCAGTAGCCGGACGTTTGTGGTGTGGCTATGCTTGCCCACAAACCGTTTACACGGAAATATTCCTCTGGATTGAACGAAAAGTTGAAGGTGACCGTGCAGCCCGCATGAAGTTAGATGCGTCAGAAACGTCAAGTAAAAAGCTACTCAAAAAAGGGACTAAACATTTCATCTGGATTGCATTTGCATTGTGGACAGGCTTTACTTTTGTCGGCTATTTCACCCCTATTAGAGAGTTAGCGAAAGAATTCACGCAACTCAATGTCAGCCCATGGGAAACCTTCTGGGTATGCTTTTATGGATTCGCCACTTACGGCAATGCCGGTTTTATGCGTGAGCAAGTGTGTAAATACATGTGCCCTTATGCACGTTTTCAAAGTGCTATGTTTGATGATGATACATTAGTCGTAACTTATGATGAAGCGCGTGGCGAACCACGTGGTGGCCGCTCACGCAAGGCTGACAATGACAGCCATAAGTTAGGTTCTTGTATTGATTGCAGCCTGTGTGTGCAGGTTTGTCCGACCGGCATTGATATTCGCAAAGGCTTGCAATATGAATGCATCGGTTGCGGCGCTTGTGCCGATGTATGCGATACGGTGATGGATAAGATGGGCTATGCACGAGGTTTGGTCAAATACTCTACCCAAAACGCCATTACGCAACACTGGTCACAAAAACAAATGTTACAACGCATTTTACGGCCACGCGTCATTATCTACGCCACCATCCTCGTCTTGCTAACCTCTGGATTACTGGTGAGCTTGTGGTTAAGAACGCCTTTCCGGGTGGATGTAGTACGGGATCGCGGCGTGATGGCG
Organism: Methylotenera sp. UBA6020; assembly: GCA_002429455.1. GTDB lineage: Bacteria > Pseudomonadota > Gammaproteobacteria > Burkholderiales > Methylophilaceae > Methylotenera. The sequence continues at coordinate 9,303 of DIZU01000015.1, forward strand.
CGCTTGGTCGATGGCGGGATGTTAGAGAACGTATACCGTCTACAAATTATGAACGGTACAGAAACTACCCAGCATTATCGACTCAATGCCTCTGGCCTGAAAGACCTGGCAATCGAATTAGATGGTGCAGAAGTCAATCAATCCATCACGGTAAAACCTACTGAATCACGTTGGATTTCAGTACGTTTGGAAATTCCTGATGGTTCGGTTGAGTCTGGCTCTCACCATGTGCAGTTTGAGATTCAATCGCTAGAGAGTAAAGAAACCGTGACAGAAAAATCGGTGTTCCT
>DIZU01000015.1:9774-10450 GCA_002429455.1 Methylotenera sp. UBA6020
CCTAGGTAAAAGTACCTAGGTAACAACATACCTGCAATATACAACAAGGCATCAAATTGAAGGAGTACGCAATGGAAACACAAGGCAGCAAACCTTGGTGGAATTTTGGCTATGTTTGGCTGATTATCTCTGGCCCACTGATCGTCGTCATTGCCTCCTTCATCACCTTGTATCTCGCGATCAGCAGGCCAGATGCGGTGATTGATGACTATTACCGCAAGGGTATGGAGATCAATAAAACGCTAGATGCACAGCACGATGCCATGGCACCAGCGCTACAGGCGCGCAACCATGCCGCGACTGGCATTAAACCTATGCAACATTAACCCACACCCATGAATGTTGATATCGCAATAATCGGAGCTGGGCCAGTTGGCTTATGTCTGGCAAAGGCGCTGGCAGAATCGGGCCTACGCATTGTGGTACTTGAGCGCCAAGCTGAAGCGACCTTGTCCAGCCCGGCTTTTGATGGCCGCGAGATTGCACTCACCCACTATTCGGCACAGCTAATGCGCGAGTTAGATGTGTGGGAGCATATCGACCCGCAAGCGATTTCTCCGTTGCGAGATGCACGTGTATTCAATGGAGCTTCACTCTTATCGTTAAATATTAATCATGATACGCAGCAAAGCGAGCTGGGCTACCTGGTAGCCAACCATCTCATCCGCAAGGCGGC
>DIZU01000015.1:10771-11473 GCA_002429455.1 Methylotenera sp. UBA6020
GATATGCATGATTTTGGCAAAATAATGATGGTGTGTGTGATGGAACACACGGTAGCGCATCAACATACCGCCTGGGAATGGTTTGACTACGGACAAACCCTGGCGCTATTACCGATGAACGGCATGCGCTCCTCCGTGGTCATTACGCTACCGCCAACAGAAATCAACCGCTTGATGTGCATGCCCGAGGATGACTTTAACCGTGATGTCTCAGTACGCTTCAAACATCGGCTAGGCACAATGCGTCTGCTCTCCACACGCCATGCATACCCATTAGTAACGGTGTTTGCTAAGCGCTTCATAGGCCCGCGTTTTGCATTGGTGGGCGATGCCGCTGTCGGCATGCATCCAGTTACCGCGCATGGTTTTAATTTTGGTTTAAAAGGCATCGCAACCTTGTCTGCTGAAATCAAGGCTGCGCAGGCAGCAGGTAAAGATATCGCGGCCAACCCTCTGCTGTTGCGCTACGAGCAAGCGCATCGCCGTCATACGCGGCCATTATTTCTTGCCACGCACGCCATCGCCAAGCTTTACGGCAACGACAGCCTACCAGCACGTTTTCTCCGTGTCAGTGCACTGCGGATAGGAAGCCGCATCACGCCATTTAAACGGGCGGTGGCAGGATTACTAGCTGATACTACTAGGTAAGCTAAGGCGCCTTAAGGGCTGACATGCACGGTGAGACCAAGCTGACGTATGCGT
>DIZU01000015.1:11702-12561 GCA_002429455.1 Methylotenera sp. UBA6020
AGATAAGTTGAAATTTCACTTTCTTGTGGTGGCTGGCCATCCACTGCAAACATGCAGGTTTGTATAAAAGTCGGGCAGGCTTCTGCGCAATTTTTGAGGCGTTGAATATGGCTTTGCGGATTGAGATTCACATCGTTGATACGGGCGATACCCTCTTTGGTGCCTGCATCCACCTTGAACCAAACTTCGCCGTTGCAACGCGCCAAATGCCGCACACTTTCCAGTATGGCGGGCTTATCCAGCAGACTGCCATTAGTGATCAGGCGGATTTTAATTGGGTTATGTAAATTAGACTCCAGCAGGTCAAAATCACGCAATATTTTTTCAACCAGCAGCACCACTTGAGGAAACTCCTTGGCGCTGGTAGGTTCACCATTGCCGGAGAATGCGATATCTTTCAGGTGTCGATCGGCCTCAGCGACATAGCGCTCCATAAAGTCGCCATGCAGCACATTGGTCAGAAATCCCCTTAACTCTTGCTCCAAAACGTCCAGTTCAATCGGCGGCGGTGTACCACGAGCCAGATTGGGCACTTGGCAATAGATACAACGCCAATTACAAGCATTATTGACATTCAGATTAACCCCGATGGAGACGCCGCCGGCACGACGCGAGACGACAGGATAGATATACTTCATGCCGCTTACGTCGCGGTTATGATCGGAAACTGTGAGGAAATTTTGTAAGGTCATACTATTTTCTAACTGGGAATTACGCACTTTTAAAGCAAATAATTACGAAAAGAATGGCACCAATGATAAGGTTTATAAGAACCAGATACTTAACAAGTCCATTAACATATTTGCGGATTGAAGATTTTTTTCAGCGCTTCAGGCTCTACAATACGCACATAGCGTTG
>DIZU01000033.1 GCA_002429455.1 Methylotenera sp. UBA6020
AATTGGTAGTGATGAGTTTCTTGCCGGCCCCTAAACACTCGATCGTCCACATGGTCAAAGCCGGTCTGTCCAGGATGCTGAATGTCTAAAATTATTTTACTACGTGAAAACAATGAAAGAATTTCAGCCTTGCCAAGCGAATTCCATCGTACATCCGCCCAAGGAATGCTTCTGAAATTTCGGTCAAACAACTTCCTCAATACAAAGACCCATTTGCTTTGATAATAGAAATGCGTCCATAAAGTAACCGCGGGCAAGACTGCTTTACAGGACCGCAATATATTATCAACAACGGCATGGCGATCAGAATGAATTGAACCGAGGAAAAGAATATCAATATCATCATTTTTATCAATATCGCTCTTTTCCGCGAAAACGTCAATGGCATGATTTAGTTCGGCATATGCATCCAAATAAAAAAGAGGCAAATGTTTTACATTCGGATTGGCAATACTATCATGCCGATCGAAGCTGTAAGCTTTATCAAAATAAGAAAGCTTAAGCGCGGTATTTACATAATTACCTAAAGAATCCCAAGTATAGTAAAGAAAACGCGCATTCGGTTGAGCTTTTCGCAACATTTGTAAGCGCTGTGCGGAGATGGCCTCTCCTTTAATGATAAAAACAACGTCATATGGTGCGCATTTCTTAAAAATAATTCGATCGAAATAGGCGTCGCATATTGATGCGATCAATTCTGGGCGAAATCTAATCAAGGCCTTGACCAGAGGCGTCGAGGCCGGTCTGTCGTCATATAAATCGACGTGGCAACCGGCACGTTCGAGTTCGAGTTTAATTTCCTTCTCGTAATCAAATGTCTTGGGTCCGATGAATAAAACACGCATACCGGTTTGTATCATTTCACACCACTTAATTTTATGATTTTCGCGGGTATCCCGCCAACCGTGGCCCCTTCCGGTACACTTTCAATAACCACGGCATTTGCGCCCACTCTTGCGCCATCACCAATATGGATACCGCCCAAAACCTTTGCACCCGCGCCAACAATTACATTATTTCCCACAGTCGGCCGCGCTGATTCAGAAAAGTCCAAATCGATTTCGCGCGCTCCGAACGTAACATTGTGATAAATAGTCGCATTCTCACCAATTCGGTTTGCTCCAATTACTGTGCCCTGTGTATGAGGAAAATACAAACCTTTTCCAATCTCGCAGCGCACTGCAATTTCTAGACCAAACAACACAAAATTAAACAGCGAAAAAATCTTTGCCAAAGGCGATAACCGATTTTGGTAAAACCAATGTGCCAGGCGAAATATAAAAACTGGGGCAAAACGGGGCGACAGCGCGCCGAATATAACACCGAATAGGGATGGCTTCTTTTTCAACAGTCCTGCAACTTGATACTGTCGGGCAAGGTCTGCTAAAAGTATATTTTTCAAGCTCATGATTTGCTGCTGGACCCCATCAATCCTTTTGAGGTCAACTCATTGACCGAACGAGTGTACGCGGCGCGGTCCTCGGCTGGTTGCTCCGATGCCCATTGCAGGAAATTTGCGAGACCGTCCTTAAACGCCACCGATGGGGAAAAATCAAGTATCTGACGGGCCAACGCAATATCCGCAATATTATGGCGTATATCTCCCACACGAAACGCGCCAGTAACACCAATGCTGCTTTGGCTATTAAAAAATGCTCTTATTTCTTCGGCCACCGTCGTCACGCTCGTTGCCTGACCCGATCCAATATTAATGGCGCCGACAAACTTCCCCGCATGGTTAATGCTGCGCATTGTTGCTTCCACTACATCATCAATATAAACAAAATCGCGCGATTCCAAACCGTCCTCATAAATTTCAATCCCCTGATTTTGGCGCGCCAAATTCGAAAATACAGCCAATATGCCTGTATAAGGATTCTTGAGGGATTGACCGGGGCCATATACGTTCTGATAGCGCAAACCAAACCCGTTGATGTTACGGGTGCGGGCAAACAGCAGAACCGCCTGCTCTTGCACTTGTTTAGTCAAGCCGTACATCGACATGGGCATGAATGGCGCCACCTCCGGTGTTGGCAGCAAAGTCAGTGCGGCACTACATTCCGGACAATGGGGTTCAAATTCTCCCGCAGCCATCTGCGCCCGGTCGCGTTGCTGAGGGAATACCTTGCCGTGTACGATACAAGCGTATGCCCCTTCGCCATACACCGCCCTACTTGATGCCACCACGATGGAACTCAGGTTTTGCCCACAATCATCGTTCTGCAATAGATCCAATAAGGTGGCAGTGCCCTGTACATTGACACTAAAATATCGTTCAATTTCATACATGGATTGCCCGGTTCCCGTTTCGGCGGCCAAATGGACGACTGCGTTCACTCCAGCCAGGGCACGCTTCAACGCATCGCGATCGCGTACATCGCCCCGAATCAACTCGACATTGGGTGCTAGGTCTGACGCCAAGGAATCTGTCGCATGGATTTGAGCGTTAAAATTGTCAATTATCCGAACGGTACTCCCTTGAAGCAATAAAGCACGGCATAAACGTTGCCCGATAAAGCCGGCACCACCACTAATAAGCACAGTGTGAGACATATAATTAATCCAATAAGTTATTTAATATTTATCACTTAAACATTCTTGAAAGTACCGATAATATTGAGT
>DIZU01000106.1:0-6859 GCA_002429455.1 Methylotenera sp. UBA6020
TGGTGTTCAAGGCCTCACGCGGCATTGAGGATATCTACGAGCTGACCTACATCCGTAAGGATGGCAGCCGTTTTCCTGCCATCGTATCGGTTACAGCCCTGCGCGACGATCGCGGTGCTATCATCGGCTACCTGTTGATTGGCACGGACAATACCGCTCGCAAGCGGGCAGAAGAGGCGTTGCTGAAAACGGGAGCTTTGCAGACTGCAATTCTCACCAGTGCTAATTTCTCGATTATTGCTACCGATGAAAAAGGCATCATTCAATTATTCAATGTCGGTGCTGAGCGCATGTTGGGCTATCAGGCCGCTGAAGTTGTCAATAAGATCAACCCGAGCGATATTCATGATCCGCAGGAAGTGATGGCGCGCGCGCAGGCACTGAGTCTCGAACTCGCAACCACCATTACGCCAGGCTTTGAGGCATTGGCATTCAAAGCTTCGCGTGGCATCGAAGACATCTATGAGTTAACCTACATCTGCAAAGACGGCAGCCGTTTTCCAGCGATCGTGTCGATCACGGCATTGCGCGATAATTATGGCGACGTCATCGGCTATCTGTTGATCGGCACCGACAATTCCGTGCGTAAACAGGTTGAATTAGAGCTGAACGAGGCCATGACCGCTGCGGAAAAAGCTAACCTTGCAAAATCGGACTTCTTGTCCAGCATGAGCCATGAGCTGCGTACGCCACTCAATGCGATTCTCGGTTTCGCCCAACTCATGGAATCCGGTTCGCCGTTACCAACAACCTCGCAGAAGCGAAGCATTGATCAGATTCTTCAGGCAGGATGGTATCTGCTGGAACTGATCAACGAAATCCTCGATCTGGCGCTGATTGAATCCGGCAAGCTGTCGCTGTCGCTGGAACCGGTATCGCTGGCTGAAATCATGCATGAATGCCAGGACATGGTAGAGCCACAGGCACGTAAGCGCGGCATCAGCGTGGTGTTTCCTAAGTTCGAAATGCCTTACTATGTCAAAGCTGACCCCACACGGATGAAGCAGGTTCTCATTAACCTGCTTTCTAATGCGATCAAATATAATAAGGTAGACGGAACGGTTGTCGTGGACTGCATCGAGAGCACCGAGGAGTGCATTCGTATTTGTGTCAAAGACAGTGGTGAAGGCTTGGCTACGGACAAATTGACACAGCTTTTTGAACCGTTCAACCGTCTCGGAAAAGAGACCAGCAATGAAGAAGGCACCGGCATTGGTCTAGTGATGACTAAGCGGTTGGTCGAACTGATGGGGGGCGTTATCGGTGTGGAAAGCACGGTTGGAGAGGGCAGTGTATTCTGGATTGAAATGAAACTGACGGCTAAGCGACAATTTATTATCAACGGAGATGAGCTCATGGTTGTTGCACAAGTTCACGCCGACACACAGTCCCGCATTTTGCTTTATGTTGAAGATAATCCGGCTAATTTGATGTTGGTAGAGGATCTTCTTGAACGCCGGCCTGATATCCGCTTGTTGACTGCGATGGATGGCAGTCGCGGCATTGAAATTGCACGTGCTTCTCAGCCTGATGTCATCCTGATGGACATCAATCTGCCTGGTATTAGCGGTATCAATGCGCTGAAAATTCTGGCTAAAGATTCGGCCACCGCACATATTCCGGTGATTGCGCTTAGTGCCAATGCAATGCCTCACGATATTGAGAAAGGTCTGCAGGCAGGATTCTTCCGGTATCTTACTAAACCGATCAAGGTTAACGAGTTTATGAATACGCTAGATGTAGCGATGGAATTTGCAACTACGAAATCGCTCCATATCAACAAGGAAAAAGACCTATGATCGTTCGTGCACTAGACATTCTTCATGCCAACATCCTGATCGTAGATGATCAGGAGGTCAATGTACATTTGCTGGAGCAATTACTGAGTGAGGAAGGCTACACCTGGGTAACCTCAACGACGAATCCGCAGGAAGTCTGTGCGCTACATCGTAAAAACCACTATGACCTGATTCTGCTCGACCTGCAGATGCCAGGTATGGATGGGTTTCAGGTGATGGAAGCGCTTAAGACAAATGAAGATGACGGCTACCTTCCGGTCATGGTGCTGACTGCCCAGCCTGGTCACAAACTGCAAGCCTTGCATGCGGGGGCTAAGGATTTTATCAGCAAGCCGTTTGATCTGGTTGAGGTCAAGACGCGCATCCATAATATGTTAGAAATGCGGTTGTCATATAAAAAACTTGTCAATTACAACAAGGTGCTGGAGCAGACCGTGCAGGAGCGTACCGCCGAACTGCATGAAAGCGAGGCGCGCTATCGCAGCCTGGTTGAACTGGCCTCGGATTGGTACTGGGAGCAGGATGAAAGCGGAGTTTTCACCAAGGTTTCTGGCCCGGTTCTAGAAATGCTCGGCATCCGCGTTGATACCCTTACCGGTGAAATAAGTGATGACGGGATGACTGGCTGGAATACGGCTGAGCGAGAAGCGCTTCATGCCAAGATTGCAGCCCGGCAGCCATTTCTGGATTTCGTTTTCAGCCGCGTTAATAGCGATGGTTCACATCAGAAATATCAGGTGAGCGGGGAGCCGATGTTTAACCAGTCCAGCCGCTTCATCGGTTATCGCGGTATCGGCCTTGCGCTTACCGAAAAGAAATAGAACGCAGGATTCGATATTTAGTCATGTCATTACTCCATAGCCCCAAGCAAAACTATCTTCTCGCCGCCTTGTCTGCCGAGGAGTTCGACCGCCTGAAGCCTCATCTGGAACTGGTTCCGATGCTGCTTGGTGACGCACTCTACGAACCTGGCGGCCAGTTGCAGCATGTTTATTTTCCCACGACCGCCATCGTGTCATTACTCTATATCATGGAGTCTGGTTCATCGTCCGAAATCGCGGGGGTGGGCAACGAAGGCGTGCTCGGTATTTCCTTGTTCATGGGTGGTGATACCACATCCAGCTCGGCGGTCGTGCAGACCGCAGGCCACGGCTACCGGCTACCGGGGAAGTTGCTGAAGGATGAGTTCAATCGCGCCGGGCTGATGCAGCGTTTATTGCTGCGCTATACGCAGGCGCTGGTTACGCATATGTCCCAGACCGCGGTCTGCAATCGGCACCATTCGATAGAGCAGCAATTGTGCCGCTGGCTGTTGTTGACCCTTGATCGATTGCCTTCGAATGAGTTGATCATGACACAGGAGTTGGTCGCCAACGCGCTCGGCGTGCGCCGAGAAGGCGTTACAGAGGCCGCGGGGAAATTGCAGCGCGCGGGTATTATTCGTTACCGTCGCGGTCACATTTCAGTGCTTGAGCGTTCAGGATTGGAAGCCGGCGCTTGCGAGTGCTACGCCGTCGTTAGGAAAGAACTCAGCCGCTTGATGACCGATGTGCAGTAACGTTAGCGTACTATTGTGACCATCTAACGGGCTTGTCTATAACCAACTATAAGCTACTGGGCCACCTGCTGACGCAGATACTCCTTACGTTTTATTTCCAGATAATCATTCCGCTCTAGTTCATGTAACTGGAGGGCGTACTGATCAGTGCCGTTATACCAATATTGCAAGCGTTTCTCCAATTGGTCCTCGACTGGTGCGTTTAATGCGGCCAGATAAGCATCGATAGCCAGATAATAACGCATGGTATTGCGTTCTATCACGCCGCGTACCCCCTGAATATAGCTAGGTTGGCCATTAGGCTGTTTAGCGATGACAGTAAAGCCGACCTTGTTCCTGCCGAGAGTTGCCAGATAACCTTGCATAGCAAGGCGGCTAGCTAAACCAAAGGCATAGGTATAAGAGAAATGCAGAAAGGTGCGATCATTTTTAAGCGGTGTGGCTTCAACCCAGATGCGATAGTCGTGGGTGCTCAAGGGTCCGTTCGCGGCATTGAGCGCTAATGCGAAATAATCTGGTGTTGTAATTACCCCGCGATAGGTGAATTCGGCACGATAGGAGTCTGCCAGCAACTGCTCGTCTTTTTTGCCGAGATTTATGGTGAGAACTGTGCCGGTCTTGGCGCTGGAAGCATTGCAGTATTTGATATTAACATGCAGGATAAGCACGTCACACCAATGCGTTGGATTGTTGAGCGCCAGATTAACGCTGGCAAACGGATAGTCGATCACAGCATAGATGTCGCCCTTTAAATCGTGTGAGGATTCCATGGAATTAAGATAGAGCGCACGTTGAAACTGATTGTTATTTAGTGGCCTGATTAACTCAGTGTACTTGGCGAGTAATAATGTGGCAGAGGGATCCGGCTCGGCTGCCAAAGATTCGGTACAGACACCGCATAAGCTGCAGAATACACAAAGAAAAACGAGTATCCATCGCGGTGAATGTTTTTCTATTGGTGGGTCGAAACGCAGACGCGCTCCCACTGCCAAAGATGACGCATTGCTAACGCCTTGTTTGGATTGCATGTATTGAAGGCTCACAACCAGCGTGCCCATAAGCGTGCAGCTCGTTCTTTGATACGGGCGGCGATTGAGCGTTTTCTCCACGCTTCGAGTGTAATGAGTTTGGAAGATTCCAGGTCTTTTTCGAACATGGTTTGCATTTGCCCGCCGAAATCCTGTCCCAACATTACTGCATTTATTTCCTGATTGTTGACGAAACTACGCCAGTCGAGATTGGTTGAGCCTATGGTGGACCATACACCGTCTATAAGGGCGGTTTTGGCATGTAGCAATGCGTCTTGTCTTTCATAAATCTTGACACCAGCGCTTAGTAGCTCATCATAATAAGAGCGTGATGCATAAAACACCAGCATCGAATCGGTTTTGCCGGGTAGCAACAGCCGCACATCTACGCCGCGCTGCACCGCCTCTTTCAGTGCGGCAAGCAGTTGCGGATCAGGGACAAAATAGGCATTAGTCAGAAAAACCTGGGTTTCTGCGCTATTGATGGCGGAGATCAAGGTGGCATAGATCTGGCTGTAAGCTTCTTCGGGTGAACTACCAATCGCACGTACTACATCATTGCCTTTACTTTTGGGCATAGGAAAATAATCTTTAGAGGCCAATGGTTCGCCTTTTTGCTGACTCCAGGTCGCTATGAACAGTTTCTGGAATTCGTTAACCACTGGTCCTGCCAGCCGCAAATGAGTATCACGCCATGGCTGTTTGTCTTTGGTAGATTTAGACTTGCCGAATGACCCGCTGCCCAATGACCCACTAGAGTACACGCTGCTGATATTGATACCGCCCACAAAAGCCACCTGACCATCTACGATCAATAGCTTGCGGTGATCACGTTGGTTGAATTGCCAGCCTTTACGCGCCATGAGCGGATTAATTGGATTGTATTCCAGAATATTTATACCGCTTTCTTTCATCGGTTTGAAGAACTCTTTGGGCGTGCTGCTTGAACCCACGCTGTCGTAAATCAGGTTGACCTGCACACCACTGCGTTGTTTGCTGATTAGCAACGCAGCAAAACGCTGCCCAATCTCATCATTTTCGATGATGTAGGTCTCCATATTGATATTGTTTTTCGCACTCTGAATGGCTGCGAACATGGCGTCATAAGTAGTCGGGCCGTCTATCAGCAGTTCCACTTTGTTGCCCACCACCAGCGGGCTGCCGACAATCTCCGCTTCCAGTGCCAGATGTTTATCAAAGATATTTGTTTCATCACCATTTTTTTTAAGCTTGGCGAGAATCGCCTTGCTCTGCTGAGCGGTCAGCGGGCCATGCGCACCATCGAGCTGCACAGGATGCGATGGCTGCATCGCCATGTCTGGCACCATGGTGGGTATGGATGCACAACCTACGAGCAGCGCCAAGCAAAGTGCTGCTGCAAGTTTTGCGATGCTCATATAGCCTATTTTTTTTATATACATCAATATTATCCTCAGCTAGGCGATTAATTTACTGCATTATCTTTTTTCTATCTGTTCGTTAGCGCACGTACAGTGTTATATATAGGAAAACTGAACTTAGCTTAATCAGTGAGCCTCTTAAGGATATGTCTGCGTGTTTTTCTTAAGTGATGTTGATGTGTTATGTTCGATATCGAACAGAGCGTAGCGGGTATTATGATAGAGTTAAAGTTGCAGCGCTCTGCTAACAACTCATGACTTAGATTATTCGTGTGGAGGTTGAAATGCTAAAAATTCGTAACGTATTGATTGTGTCCTTATTCACTGTGTTAAGTATGTTCATGTATTCGGCAGCTTCGGCTGCCGTTCAGGTTGGCATAGGCATTGGGCTGCCCAACGTAAGCATCGGGATTAACTTTCCGGTATACCCTGAACTCGTTGTCGTGCCAGGTTACCCCGTTTACTACGCGCCACAATTGAGCGCAAACTTTTTCTTCTATGATGGTTTGTACTGGGTTTATCAGGATGATAACTGGTACGAGAGCTCTTGGTACAATGGGCCTTGGTGGCTTGTAGAGCCAGAGTACGTGCCAGTATTCATCCTGCGCGTACCTGTTCGTTACTACCGCCAGCCCCCTATGTATTTCGGAGGTTGGCAATCTAATATGCCACCACGTTGGGGTGACCACTGGGGCCATGATTGGGAACAGCGCAGAGGCGATTGGGACAGATGGGATCACAGATCAGCTCCAGCGCCTGCCCCGTTACCTACCTATCAGCGTAGGTATTCGGGCGATCGTTATCCCCAGCAAGTGGAGCAACAGCGAGAACTTCATCAGCAGAATTACCGTTATCAGCCGCGTGATCCTGTAGTGCGGCAACAGTATCAGGAGCAGGCAGGACAAAAAGCGCCCGCTCAGCATGGAAAACCTCAGCAGGCTACACCACAGCAGCAGGATCGTCGCACCGATCAGCGCTTACAATCACCACAAAGGGATGGAGGCGATGCTCAAAGGTCAATGTCACCTTCTCAACAACAGGGACGTCCAGCAGTTCAGGATCGCAGGCAGCAAC
>DIZU01000106.1:7134-7289 GCA_002429455.1 Methylotenera sp. UBA6020
AGTCCAGCGTGAGCAGCAGATGCCAAGATCTCAGCAGGATCGCCGCACTGACCAGCGCTTACAATCACCACAAAAGGCTGGAGGTGATGCTCAAAGGTCTATGCCACCTTCTCAACAACAAGGACGCCCGGAAGTTCAGGATCGCAGGCAGCAAC
>DIZU01000106.1:7505-14259 GCA_002429455.1 Methylotenera sp. UBA6020
GGGCAGTCCAGCGTGAGCAGCAGGCGCCAAGATCGCAAGGCCGACAAGACAGACAGCAAGGCAAAGATACTATGAGCGAGCCAAAATCGGGACAAGGGCAAGAACAGGATCGAGGCCGAGGCCGTAATGAGTGATATAGTCTGACTTGACCTCAGTGAACTCACATTAGCAACAACAGCCCTATCATTGGCTCACTTTAGCTTAAAATTAACCAATAACCACTATCAATAAACCACTAGGAGATTTTTAATATGAAATGTTTTCTGATTGCAGCGGCAGTAGCCGCTGCTACCCTTGGCACGCCAGCATTTGCTGCTGATGTTGGCGTTTCGGTCAGTATCGGCCAACCCGGTTTCTATGGCCAACTCGACATCGGTGATTTTCCTCAGCCAAGAGTGCTTTATCGTCAGCCTATGGTAATCGAATCTGTGCCAATGGATCGTCCGCCGGTCTATCTGCGCGTACCACCAGGCCATGCTAAACATTGGAGTAAACATTGCCGCGAATATAATGCTTGCGGTGAACGGGTCTACTTTGTGCAGGACGACTGGTATAACCGTGAATACGCTCCGCGCTATCGTGAACAGCATGGTGATCGTGGTGGTTACGGCCGTGACGAGCATAGAGGTAATGACAACCGCCATGGCCATGATCGCGGAGATAATGGCGACCGCCATGACAATGGCCATGATCGTGGTCATGGACACGATAGAGGTCATGATTAACTGTAATTAAGATATTGGCATGACAACAATCCCGACGAGGCATGCCTATGAATCGTCGGGATTTTTTGTACATATTGCGTGCGCAATAATCAGTAGTACTCCAGAAAATCTGCACGTTAAGTGCGATAGCGAACAGAAGGTAATTGAAAAAAAGCAGATGATTACGACTAGCTTGTGGTTATCTGATTGATGTAAACGGCAATACGGTTTGCATTAAGTGATCATCCGTTTTCGTTTTTAATTAACTCAACATATGGAGTACAACAATGAAACAACTTAAAACCATTTCTACAATTATCCTTGCCGGCACGTTTGCAGCCATGCTTGGTTGTGCCTCAACTTCAAAGCATGAAGGCACAGGAGAATACTTTGAAGACAGCGTTATTACTACGAAGGTAAAAGCGGCGGTATTGAATGAGCCTACATTAAAGTCTACTGAAATAAACGTTGAAACCTATAAAGGTGTAGTGCAGTTAAGCGGTTTTGTTGATTCAGAAGCCGATATTAACAAAGCGGCAGATGTTGCACGTCACGTTAAGGGTGTTGTATCTGTTAAAAATGATATGCATCTTAAGGCTAAACAGTAAGTTTACCGGTCTTATAGCGTAACGTTTATAACGTATTAGCAGGAGTACACATCATGCTTGAAACAATTGCGGTTATTTTGATTATTCTATGGATACTTGGTTTAGTTTCCTCGTACACCATGGGTGGATTCATTCACATTCTGCTAGTCATCGCAATCGTGATGATTATAGTACGTGTTATTCAAGGCCGAGGTTTGTAGCCAAAGCCCTGGATTTCTTTATGCAGTGAGGTGGTCTGGTAAAGCTATTCGGTTATTCGTGGTTCTTTTTTTACTAGACCTCCTTTTGTTGAAGCAAGTGGATATCTACAGGAGAATATAATATGAATGCAATCAAGATGTTGGCAATCGTGCTAATTGTGGCTGGTGTCTTGGGGTTGGCGTATGGCAGTTTCACTTACACTAAAGAAACGCATCAGGCTAAGATAGGGCCGATAGAACTGTCGGTCAAGGACAAGGAGACAGTAAATATTCCTGTTTGGGCTGGTGTAGTATCAGTGGCGGCAGGGCTGGTTCTACTGTTTGTGCGCAAGTGAAATCTGCTGCTCAATTTCAAAGATTAAGCTACAAAATTAAGATTTAAGCGATTAATCATTAAAAAATATTTAGTCCACAATATTTAGTTTACATAGGAGAAGAAACATGGAACCGTTAGCTGAAGAATTCAACAAAGATCAACTCATCAACGATTTTAAGGTAGTCGTTGCTGATGCAGAAGCCTTGCTAAAAGTGACGGCAAATACGGGCGGTGCGAAGCTGGCCGAGGTGCGTGCCAAAGCGGAAGAGTCGCTCAGTATGGTGAAAAATAGGATGGTTGAGACCCAAGCCGCGCTGCTAGCAAAAACTAAAGCAGCAGCCAAGGCTACCGACGTTTATGTCCATGAAAATCCATGGAAAGCGGTTGGGGTTAGCGCAGGTGGAAGCTTGTTGATCGGCCTTTTGGTCGGTTTACTTATTAGCCGACGTTAGTATTTGCCATGACCGAGAAAACCCCCACGGGGCGTAGAGGATTGTTTGAGTCATTAACAGCCCTCACCGCAACATTAGTTGCCGTCGCACATACGCGACTTGATATGTTGTCTACAGACTTGGAGGAGGATAGGGAGCATTTATTATCCTTATTGCTATTATCGCTAACAGCCTTGTTTTGCCTTGGCGTGGGGGTGGTACTAGCCATTATCCTGCTTGTCGTGGCATGCGGGGATGCATACCGGCTGCAAGTGTTGGGCTCGCTAGCAGGGGTTTTTCTGATAGTCAGCTTTGCGATGTGGCGGTTCACGGTGCATAAAGTGAAAACAAAGCCGAAACTATTTTCAGCAAGCTTGTCGGAGTTGTACAAAGACCACCAGCAACTAGACACGGACTCATGAGTCCCGAGGTACCCGTTAATGAATAATAAGTTGATTCAGTTGGCTGAGCGACGTAACGGCTTAATTTCGCAAGCAGAAGCCCAAAGAGCCGCTGTGGCACAAATCATTGAGCCGTGGCGTAAACCTATGCTGCTGGCTGATCAAGGTCTGGCTGTGTTAGGTTATATCAAGCGCCATTCCAGTTTATTCATTGGAGGATCGGTTACGCTACTTACCGTGCTGAGGAATAAGCCTGCTGGAAAATGGTTTCGGCACGGCTGGGTTGTGTGGCAGATGATACGTAAGTTGCGCGGTAGAGCGTAGATCCGGAAGTTGGAGGATCAAACTAAGCATTGGCCTGCCGTAGACCTCAGGCTATGCCTTAAATTAACTCAGTAAAAAAATTCAGATGTTCCTCTAGTATGCAAGATACGGTTATATATTTCCTTGTCGGTCTGGTAACAAATGCAGGATGATGCTTCTAAGCCGGCGAGGTCGTTAATTCTAAGGTTTCCCCGACTGTAGCTGATGAGGTTTTTATGTTGTAGCGAACCGGCCGCGATGGTCACACCAACACGACGTACACCCAGTGTCTGGGCCAGTAGTTCTTGCGTAATATGAAATTCCCTGGAGTCCTTTCGGTCACTAATCATCAGCAGTAAGCGAGCTAGGCGCTCTTCTACCACATGAAAACGGTTGCAAACTGTTGTTTGCACAAGCTGGCTAAACGAAACGCAGATATAGCGCTTTAAATACAACTGCAATACCGGGCTACGTTCGAACTTGTCTAGAAATACGGGTGCCGCGATGCGCAATGCGGAACCGGCTCCTTGAACCAATGCACGAAATGGCGCAACATTTATCTCTAGCATGAGCGTAATGCCGAGCATGCCTTCATTGCCAATCAGTGCCACTTCCATGCCCACATTACCATCAACGGGATTGACCAGCGAAATTATGCTGTCAATGGGAAAGTAGACGTGCTGAATGCGATCTCCAGCGTTGAAAATAACATCGGCAAGCTTAAGTTGTACTAACTCACAGCTAGCCATCATATCGAGTCGATCTTTGTTTGGAAGGCCATCCAGCAGCGTATTGCTAGCTGGAAGAGCTTGAATGAATGGCATGTGTAATCTCCTGCAATATTTGCTGTTCTGTCATGGTCAGTCAATGCGACAGGCCATCCAATCAGCTAGGGCGATGAAAGTCTTGATGTCTGTGGTTGCGAGAGCGCATGGTTAAAACAGTCAGTAGCACAAATTACCGCAGACGTTTTGTGCTGTCTGTTCGCTGGCATACATAAATTCAATTGATTGGCAGGGTTTGATGATTTGCCTGCAATGCTAACTATTGATTATTAAGTTAGCCTTCAAGTCGATACCTCCATCCACCAGTAGATTTTTTAAACTGGCTAACAGCGCATCCGTTATGTGCGATAGCAGACGGACAATCTCCTGCAATCAACTTAATCTAAATAGCTTGAAACAAACGGTTGGCATGTCGATTGATCTGCTTATGCGAAATTGCATCAGCGCATAATTTAAGGGATGTTTTAAACGTACAACCGTTATTTTTGTTCATATTGAAGACGAAATCGACTGTCAGGTAACTATAGATTGAGAGGAATAAAAATGGACTGGAATCAAATTGAAGGCAACTGGAAACAATTTAAAGGCAACGTTAAACAGCAGTGGGGCAAACTTACGGATGACCAACTGGAAGTAATTGCCGGCAAACGAGATCAGCTTGTTGGCAAGATTCAGGAGATATATGGTGTCACCAAGGAAAATGCACATAAACAGATTTCTGATTGGCAAAAAATGCTGAAACACTCCGATAGCAGTAACGACGAAGCTAGCAAATCCAAGCGTCAGGACAAGCCATGAAAAATCTGAATATTAGCGTTATTGCACTTGCTGTCGGTTTTTCCTTGAGCATGGGCGTCATGGCTAAAAGTATGTCAGATGATGAATATAAGTTTCTTGATAAAAATATAGGAGCTGAATATCGAGTTGCAAAAAACCGATGTCTTTCACTTGCAGGCAACGCGAATGATAAATGTGTTGCAGAAGCCCGAGAAAAAAAGAACATCGCCAAGCAAAATCTTGATATTCAATATAAAGCTATTGTGACTAAACCATCCGAGCCTGCTACAGCCAAGACTGCGAAAGACCGGCCGCCTGAAGTTGTCAAAGGCTGACGCGATGACTGGACATAGCCCGCTCACAAACCATAAAAACTACTTTCTAAATAACTAGTTAGGTAAGTAATTTAGGTGCTGGCTCAATAAACTAGAAATGATCATCAATAATACATGGGCTATGTTCGGTATCAAACAGACGGTGAATGTAAATCGCCGTAATGTGAGGCCTTGGACATAAATATAGCTTACTTTATTGATGGTCTATATGACATAGGATCAGTTTCAGCTTAATTATCACTGAATTGTACTTAATGGTGACCATAGTTATTGTCATCAAATAAACAAAAGGAAATACAGATGAACTGGAATCGGATGGAATTAAAAGGTAAAGCTAAGCGGTCTTTGGAAAGATTTGGCGATGGTGAGCCAGACCTAATTGGCAGTGAACGAGGCAATCATGAGAACCATACGCACGAAACACACAGGATTAACAAAGAAAAGGCGGAGAAACACCTTGCTAACTTACATGGCTTGTTAAAGAGCATGGCTGGTTTTAGTAGCGCAAACGGTAATACTACTCAAAGTAGGATGAGTCGCTTTGACGAGGAAATGGATACCCCTATGCGCAGAGGCATGGCTGACTTAGATAACGAAACAATTTGAATCTATATGAAAATCTCTACAAAAGGAAAAAATAATGAAAAACTTTAACATCAGTGCGATTACCTTGGCACTTGGCCTTGCCTTCAGCGTAGGTGCCATGGCCGAAAACATGTCGAAAGAGCAATATAAGTCACATGAGAAAAATATCGAGGCTGAATACAAGGTTTCCAAGGCGGCATGTGATTCGCTTGCCGGTAACACCAAAGATATATGTGTTGCGGAAGCCAAAGGTAAGAAGAACGTTGCCAAGGCCGAGCTTGAGGAGAATTATAAACCTAGCGTCAAGACCCGCTATAACGCACATGTCGCCAAAGCTGATGCCGACTATGCTGTCTCCATTGAGAAGTGCGATGACAAAGGTGGAAACGACAAAGACGTGTGCGTGAAGGAAGCAAAAGCCAGCAAAGTGCATGCGATGGCCGATGCTAAAGCACAGATGAGTACCTCAAAAGTCAATGCTGTGGCAAACGAAAAGTCGACCGATGCTCAGGCTAAGGCCATGGAAAAAGCAACCGATGCACGTAAGGATGCAACGCTAGAAAAGCGCGCTGCAGACTATGCTGTGGCCAAGGAGAAGTGTGATGTGCTGGCTGGCAATGCAAAGGATCTATGTATGAGCGATGCAAAGCTTCGTTACGGTCAATAGTCATTAGTACTCGTAATCACCAGCACCTAGCGAATAGTTGAGTTTTTGCATTGTTGAATTAAAAACACACGCAAACTGGTGGTTGGTGATTGACGAGTTAAGGAGATAATACATGCAACAAACTAGTCATGATGATTTTTTAGGAAATGTAGCAGGCAATAAAGCCGTTTTGTCCGATATCCAGACATTGCGCGCACGCGCTCGCAAGCATATAGAGTCTGGTGCAGTCACCACAGGCTACGCTGCTGACCGCGAGACGGTGATCAGATTGTTGAATGAGGCCCTTGCCACGGAACTGGTGTGCGTTCTGCGCTATAAGCGACATTACTTTATGGCTAAAGGCATCAATTCAGAGTCAGTCAAAGCCGAGTTTCTTCAGCATGCGAAAGAGGAAATGGTCCATGCAGATCGTATTGCTAAACGCATTATCGAGTTAGGTGGTGAGCCGGATTTTTCACCCGATGGCTTAAGTAAGCGTAGTCACGCAGAATATGTTGCAGGCGATACACTCAACGCAATGCTCAAGGAAGACCTGATTGCCGAACGGATCGCGATTGAAAGCTATCGCGAAATGGTCAATTATCTAGCCAATGATGATCCAACTACGCAGCGTATGCTTAAGGAAATTCTAGCGATGGAGGA
>DIZU01000106.1:14381-21885 GCA_002429455.1 Methylotenera sp. UBA6020
GACAAGTCTGCTCATTTGCATTTTTCTAACAAAATGAGAACGCAATGAAAATGAAATTAGAATTTATGTTGCCAGATGTCAACGCGGCAGATCAGGCTTGCGAGCAAATGCTGCTGGCTCGGATTGAGAATAAGTATATTCACTTTCTGGCAAAGCCTGGCATTAACCTCGGGAATCTGCAGCTTGCGAGTGACATTGAAAAAACCAATATTATGCATGAAGGTGAACGAGGTGTTTTAATCGGTGCGGGGCTAGGACTATTGGCGGGACTATATGTGTTGACTGTTCCACCTTGGCTCACAAGTTCTCCACTTTGGTTTACCAATGCCAATTGGTTCGTCATTTTAGCGACTACAACAGTTTTTGGTGCTGTTTCTGTCGCCATTGGGTCCGCGCTGCTAGGGGTTAATTTATTCAATAGTGATCTGGATCGCTTTAAAGGCAGAATAGACAAGGGTGGGGTTTTGATGATTGTGTCCGTACCTTTTTATCGAGCGAAAGAAATCCGCAGCATTATGAATAAACCTCGTTCGCAGGCTTAAGTGCCTATGGCTTAACTTAAATGACTTCCAAATATCTTGTACTTGTATTGTCCAGTCGAATAAACATTCATGCCAAGGTCTCACATCAGCGTTAAAACCTGTACTTCAGGAAATACTTGGCTATCAAGAAAAAGCTGGCTGGGTCTCATTAAAGCAATAGCCAATGTCTTAATCGAATCGTTCATCTCATGGATTGATCATCGTGGTGCCAGCAAAGGGGCTGCGCTGGCGTTCTATACGCTGTTTTCACTGACCCCCATCTTGATTCTGGCCATTGCCGTTGCCGGTTATTTTTTTGGTGTTGAGGCAGCGCAAGGCCAAATCATTCATCAGATAGAGAGCCTGGTTGGTCGTAATGGTGCCCAAGCTATACAGGCACTGCTGGCCGCAGCACGCGATCCGGCCGGTGGGTTGTTGGCGACAGTCGTGGCTATTGGGCTGCTGTCTATAGGCGCCACCAGCGTATTTGCTGAGTTAAAAGGAAGTTTGGACGAAATGTGGGGCGTGCAGAAATCGGCGCTGTCGCCAATGAATGTATTGCTAAGAACGCGCTTGCTGTCGTTCAGTTTGGTGCTAGTGCTGACTTTTTTGCTGCTGATTTCGTTGGTGGTGAGCGCCCTGTTAAGCATACTGGAACACTACGCCGGCGGCATATGGAGCAGTTCAGCATTGGTCTTTGCCATGCTGTCTGCGCTGATTTCATTTAGCGTGATTGCTTGTCTGTTTGCCGTCATCTATAAAATGCTACCCGATGCGCCGCTATCTTGGCACGATGTTGCTATTGGATCACTATTTACCGCCGGCTTGTTCACGCTAGGCAAATACCTCATCGGGCTATACCTTGGGAACAGCGCGGTAGCCTCGAGTTTTGGTGCTGCCGGTTCGCTGATAGCACTATTGCTATGGGTATATTATTCTGCGCAGATATTCTTTCTAGGCGCAGAATTTACACGGCAATACGCCTTGTGTTTTGGTAGCCTGCAGCAGCGTAAACAGCAGCAGCATGAACTCGACCAGATACTTGCCAAGCCACTCACCAAAACGCACAAAAGATGAATAGCAAGATCAACAGCAGCGCTGCATTTAATCTGCGCTAAGCATAGGGCTAGTCGCTCGCTCAGTACCCAGCATTTCGGCTATCGGTTGTAAATGCTCAATATGCTCACATACTACTTTCATGATGACGATGATGGGAATGCCAAGTAGTATGCCCCATATCCCCCACAACCAAGTAAAGAACAACAGAGAGATGAACACGGCAGCTGAGTTCATTTTAGCGATGCGGCCTGTCATCCAGGTGGTGACAAAAATACCAATAATAGTCGTAATCAGCATGGATACGCCTGCAACCAACAGTGCCGTTATGACCGAATTGAACTGCATGAAAGCGGCCATGCCAGTGGCGGCTGCGATAGCCGCTGGGCCAAAATAAGGTACAACATGCATAAAGCCCGCCGCCACAGCCCAAGCGCCGGCATTTTCGAGCCCCAGTATGCGAAATGCAATCCACAGTAAAAGGCCCACCATGACGTTGGTCACGAGTAACATGAACATGTAGCGCTGGATAGAATTATTGATATCTACAAGGATCTGCACCGTGATTTTTTTGCGTGACATCGAAGGCCCGGTAAGTCGCACCAGCTTGCGCTTGAAGGTATCACCTGACAGTAGCAGGAAGTAAGCAAGAAAGAACGTGGTAAGTGCTTCGCCGATCAAACCGAACACCCCTAGCGATCCACGCCACAGAAAGTCGCCTATCTTGAATTTATGTTCGTCGATTACAACATGCAAAGGGGCTTTTTTTGGTGTCGTCACCGTTTGTGTGGCAACAGTATTTTCCACCGAGCTGGTAGCTTTTTCAACTTGACTTGCGGCGATTTGCACTTTTTGTATGTTGGTGAGCGGATCACCGCTGTTGGTGGAAAGCCCTGACGTGAGTTTGACGGCGGCTTCCGGCAGTTTTGAAATGATAGATTGTACTTGGCCGCGTAGCGAATAGCCGGCAAAAGTGATGCCGCACATCACAGCCAAAACGACGATACTGGAACCAATGGCACGCGAAATTCTGATGTGCTCTAAATATTTCACCACGGGATTAAGTGTGTAAGCCATCAGTATGCCGAGCAGCATGATGATGACGAAGCTTTGTGCCCAATTTAAGGCGAAGATGACGGCGATGGACGCAATTACCACCAGTGCTACACTTTTTACTGCGATCAGATCATTCGTTGCAGGTAGCACGGGGTCTGCTGGCGACTCAGTAGCTATCTCAGATTTTGATTCAGTATTCATGGCACATCCCAATATTTAGTTTTTTTAAGCAGTATCCGCGTTTTTAATTAAGCTGGATTAGGTAATTTTACGCAGACTTTAAACACTAGTCGGCATTATATTTTAAAACAATTTAACCTTAGCAAGTTAACCTTAGTAAAACGACTAATTAGGTATCCAAGGATTGGTATTCATTGCCGAAGAAAAAAAGCCCTCATGAGATGGAGGGCTTAATCCATGCTGAGGGGGAAGCATGGAGGGGAAGGGTTACATCGTATTGTTGCTAAAGTGAGGGCGTATGTTGAGTAGCGTAATAACTGTGAATTGTGCTTGACCATACTTCATCAGCCATATTAGGCCAATGGTCAGTGTTAAATCCAGGTGCGTTTTCAACTTTTTCTTTTTCAACGTTTAGAACAAGCCTTTTATTCTCCGTATCCAAAGTTAACGCGTTCCAAGGTACTGCAAACAGTTTTTCTCCTATACCGAAAAACCCGCCATACGACAGCACGGCATAACACACTTTACCGCTGTAG
Source organism: Methylotenera sp. UBA6020 (assembly GCA_002429455.1). Classification (GTDB taxonomy): domain Bacteria; phylum Pseudomonadota; class Gammaproteobacteria; order Burkholderiales; family Methylophilaceae; genus Methylotenera. The sequence goes on from DIZU01000106.1 coordinate 17,731, forward strand.
GTATCTACCATAATTTCTTTGATATCGCCTAGTTTCTCATTTTTGTGGTTGTAAACATCATCGCCTATCAACGTGTTGGCACCCATTAATCGAGGGCCTGGTCCTGCACTATCATTGCTACGATACATGCCGTAAGTATCGCGATCCTCATAACTCATATTCATTCTCCAAAGGCACTACGCAATTGATACAGTGTAGTGCCGCGTGTTTAGTAAGCATGTATCTTGCACCCTAAAGCCATGCCCGTTCCGTGCGTTATCAAACATTAAATAAAATATTTATGAGTCGTTATGAGTCGCCTACGGGATGCTTCTTATAGCCACAGCCATCATTTAATTAGTGCCATGCTTCTTAGAATCTTGAATTTTTAGAAGAGCTCTATAAATTCCTTCGTGTGTGAATTTTTCTGCCAGTGCCAAGCATCGGCGCACATCTGTTCAACATCGCGCGTTGCCTGCCAGCCCAACATATCGTGTGCTAGAGAAGGATCGGCATAGCATTGTGCAATATCACCAGGCCGACGTTGTACTATCTTATAGGGGACGGCTTGGCCGCTAATTTTAGCGAACGCGTTCACCAGTTCTAACACGCTGTAGCCGCGGCCAGTACCAAGGTTGACTGTAAGTATGCCGGTGTGCGAAACCAGTGCGCGCAAAGCCGCTACATGCCCTAGCGCTAAATCCACTACATGAATGTAATCGCGCACACCTGTGCCGTCTGGCGTGGCGTAATCGTTACCAAAAATAGACAGCTCAGGCAGTTTGCCTGCCGCTACTTGGGTAAGGAAAGGCATCAGGTTGTTCGGTATGCCGTTGGGGTCTTCGCCAACTAGGCCGGAAGCGTGCGCACCGACCGGGTTGAAGTAGCGTAACAGCGCGATGCGCCAGCGTGCGTCAGATTTTTCGGTGTCACGTAGAATGTCCTCGATCATGAGCTTGGAGCGGCCATAAGGACTGGTAGCCGACAACGGGAAATTTTCGCGGATTGGCACCGTATGTGGATCACCGTACACCGTGGCTGAAGAAGAGAATACCAGCTGGCGCACACCTGCATCGGCCATCGCGTCGAACAGTACTACGCTACCCACTACGTTGTTGTCGTAATATCTAAGCGGATGAAACACCGATTCTCCCACGGCTTTAAGGCCAGCAAAATGCATGACGGCCTCAAAATGATAACTCTCAAATAGGCTGCGCAAGCCCTTGCGGTTACGGATATCTAGTTGTTGAAAGCCGGGGCGGCGGCCAACGATGAGTTCGATACGATCTAGCACCGATGCTTTGCTATTGCACAAATTATCTACTATGAATACCTCGTATCCTGCCGTCATGAGTTCGATTACGGTGTGGGAACCAATGTAACCGGTACCGCCAGTGACTAATATCATAGTTTTTTTCTTTATTAAAAGTACTTTAATTAAAAGTACTTTAGCAACATAGAAATGCCCGTTTGCATTGAATGCAATATGCTGCGTGTTTCAGAGAATATATCCTCGTACCAAGAAGGTCTTCTGGCTCGGTCAGCTTGCTTGTTGTCCGGTTGAAGCAGTGTGCACCTGATAGCCTCTTGTGCTTGTGCATGGCTGTCGTAGTGACTTGTGCTCTTGGACGTACCCTGATCTATTTCCTGGTCTAGCTTGATGAGCTGCAGGATGTTCTCGCTTAATACCTTGCCGGCACGATCCCAAGTGAAATGACTGGCACGTGCATAGGCCGCGTTACCAAAAGCGAGTGCAATTTTGTCGCTGCTCAATATCTGGTCTAGCGCATTAGCCAGCCCATCCACATCACCAGGCTGAATGATGTAGCCATTGACGCCATCCTCCACTATTTCCGGGATGGCATTGATGCCCGTCGCCACGATGGGTAGACCAAAATGCAGCGCTTCGATGAATGCGATACCCAATGCCTCATGTACGGTAGGCAGCGCAAAAACCCGTGCCTCGGTAAAGTGCTTGTGCAGGTGCTCGCGTGCTACGCGGCCTATGATATTGACGCCAGGCTCGTTAATATCTGGCCGGCAGCCAATGATATTGAGCGTGGCTTGCGGATGATTTTTCCTGAGCAGGCGAAATGCCGCCAGCAGCGTAGGACCGCCTTTGCGCACCCAGTCGGTGCCGACAAACAAGATATTGCGTGAGCCCAAAAGTGGGCTACGCTGCCCCAGCATAATGTTGGGACCAGCGCCAATGTTGATAGCACGATAGGGCGTCACTAGGTAATCCCAGACCAGCGAGTTGCGCACATAACGGCTCATGGCGAATACCGCGGTGGAAGCTGAGTACACCTGTTGCTGAAACAAATGTAGCCGGTCAAGCGCACGTTCGGTGGAATTGAATAAGTCGCAGTAGCCCTGCCGTGCGGCAGCGACGGTGATGTCGATTACTGTGAAGTGCGGTACCAAGCCCGTGCTGGCATTAAACCGCGTGGTGGTCTGTATGGTGAAGTCGGGTTGGTATTCCAGCGTAAAACGGCGTGCCATCCGGTTGATGAATCTGCTGGTAGCGGGTGCATAAAGGATATCTGTTTTATCAAAATCACGGTCAATCAGAGCGTTCCATGCCAGTACAGGTATATCTAGCAGGCAGGCAATGAGCCCCCGTTTGTCGCGTTTAAATTGCTGTAGCAAATCAATGACACGAATTTCGTGATGTGGCAGCTTATCTTGCAATGCATCCACGATCGCGGCATTGCTATGCGACCATTTGCCCATGATGAACATCAGAATGCGTTTTTTCTTCAAGATTCTCGTCTCCTAATGCGGTAAAGGTCGCCCCACTGTTGCCGGTAAGGGAATTAAGCTTCGCCGGTAAGCACGGGGGAATGCGGTGAGGCGACGTGAACATTATTACCAAATATCGCGCTTGAATCTGTACGCTATCGTACATAATTGGCTATGTTTTCCTATTTACAATCTAGATTTAAACTTGAAGGCATCACTTTGGTACGACCGTTGAAAATACTTGGAAATATCAATACTGACCATGATTGCAAAGCTTACAAATAGCATGCTCAGGTTTCTTAGCTCGCCTCTATAACAAAATGCAATAAATAAAGGAATGTTAATTGCTGAAGCTATGAATACATGCTGTCGTAATGTAGGCGACAAATGTTTCCAAGCGCCATGTGCAAGAACCCCGACAATAATTAGATGCACTATGTTAAGGCCCTTGGTTGTTATTGTTCCGTAATTCACTTCAAACAAGAAATATGAGCGTGGATCGATCAACCATAGCATGTGACCAACAAACTGATTCTCAACAATTCCACCCGGATTGCCTGCGTAGTGAATTTTGACCGCCAGATTAACCGCTAAAGCTACTCCAAATAGTAGGCTACCTATTCCTAAGGTCTTCTTTAAAGAGAACCTTGCTCGAATGAAAGGGTATAAAGTGAATACAAAAAACAAGAAGGATTCCTTATTGAAAGTTGCCAGAGCAACCACTCCTGCCAATAATAATATTTGCCCTTTCACGGCTAACAGCACAGCCAGAGCCATGAACAACAGCTCAGCCATGTCATACATGTAACCACCCTCGGTAGTTAACATCGGGAAGATTAGCGCAATCGCAAAAGCACTAAGCGTAGCCGAGGTTTTGTCCGGATACAGCTCATAGCAAACTGCGCGCAAAGCGAAGATCCCAAAAAAATATGAGGCAAAACACATTCCAAAAAGGATGTAATACCTCAAGACATAATTGGGGTTAGTACTATCTTTGGCGTTGGGAAAATACCGGTAAATGAAATTTCTTTTTAATGGGTCTGCTGCTAACCAGTGACTAAATTGTTGGTTAAGTTCTTGTGGGGTAATTTGATTGATCAGGTTAGCAGTCGTTGGGAACAACTGACGATATACAAAAGGTCGTTTAGCAACTCCTTCAAGCATTACTATGGGTGAAAAAGCCACTTCTCCATCACGAAAAGCCCATTTTTCGAAAAATCCCCCGAACGATGCTGCCGCCACCAAATAACATAAAAAAATAAGTATTAATTTGGAGGAAAATGCTTCAAATAGTTTGAACTTAGGCATGCGCTCACCATATCTTTCTATGTGATAAAAATATGTTTTAGAGCGAACTTAAAAAGTGGTAAACATATTTTTACTCCTGATGTCAGGATACGGCAGCATGCAATTTCCTGTATGTACGTTAACGTA
>DIZU01000106.1:21948-25731 GCA_002429455.1 Methylotenera sp. UBA6020
TACGTTAACGTACATACAGGAAAAATTTAATATGTTTAGATTCAGGTTCTCATATTCAAGAAATTCACAGGCAAAAAATGACAGATTCTGAATTTCTTATTCCCAGCCAGCCGTTAAAGTTGCGTTCTGCTTTGATTGCTGAAGACGATTTTGAATTATCAAACCTTGCCTCCGCGCGAAGCAAAGATGTTGATCAGTTGGCTATTCCCTTATGTGTTGACCTCGACGGAACGCTGATTAAAACCGATATGCTGCTGGAATCGTTTCTGATATTGATCAAGACGAATCCGCTGTATCTGTTTCAGTGCTGTCTATGGCTATTGCACGGCAAGGCGCATCTCAAGGCCAAAACGCCAAACGTGTGAGTATTGATGTTGGCTTGCTGCCCTACAACGAAGTATTCACGGACTTTTTGCGCAAGCAGAGCGCGCAAGGCAGACCATTATACCTTTGCACAGCAACTGACCAGCGTTTCGCCAAACAAATCGCCAGCCATTTGGGAATATTCGCAGGTGTATTTGCCAGTGATGGGCATGTAAACCTTTCTAGCCGTAATAAGGTAAGCGCACTAAAAGATGCTTTTGGCATGCGCGGCTTTGATTACTGCGGAAACTCGACCGACGATATCGTAGTATGGAAAGAAGCCAACAAAGCCATTGTTATCGGCAATCAAAAAATCGCTGCTGCAGCTACCAGAGTCAACCAGAATACGACCATATTTCAGCATGGCGAATATCCTATTTTCAGCTTTCCGTTCAAAAAAACACTGAAGGCCATACGTGTTTACCAATGGGTGAAAAATATCCTGATATTCGTGCCTTTACTGACGTCGCACCAATTCACAGAACTTGTTTCCGTCAGGTCCAGCCTTATTGCTTTTGTCTCTTTCAGCCTGTGTGCATCTTCGGTATATTTGCTAAACGACATGCTCGACCTCGATACCGATAGGCGGCACACACGCAAACGCCTGCGCCCATTTGCTGCCGGAGATTTGTCACTGCAGTTTGGAATCTTTCTTATGCTAGGATTACTGACGGCATCCTTCGTACTTGCCATACTCTTGCCGCTCAAATTCATGCTGGTGCTGGGCTGCTATTACATGCTTACGCTGGCCTATTCATTCAAGTTTAAGAAGATGATGTTAATTGATGTGTTTGCTTTAGCCAGTCTATATACCTCACGCGTGATGGCAGGCGGCGCTGCCAGTAATATTCCGCTTTCGTCATGGCTCGTCATGTTTTCGATTTCTATTTTTCTTAGTCTGGCATTTTTGAAGCGCTATATCGAGCTTGATGAGGAACTTAGAGCGAGCGGTGCCAGTTCAGCTAGTCACACCAGCTCAACTGGCCGCGGCTATTTGACTGAAGATACCAGTATGTTGCGGTCTTTTGGCACGTCTGCAGGGTACTTGGCTGTGATTGTATTGGCAATATACCTGAACTCTACTGACATTGATTTACTGTACAGCCACCGCTCTGCACTGTGGGGCATTTTTGCGCTGCTCTTATTCTGGGTAAGCTGGATGTGGATGTCTGCTTTCAAAGGCAAGATACACGACGACCCCATCGTGTTCGCCCTGAAAGATCGCACCAGCTTGGTCACCATAGTACTCGTGGTGTTCTGCATGCTTATTGCCATATAGAGATCATAGCCAATGTCATATCTGATGTTATTTTTAAGTGGCAGCATGAGCGCAGTAGCCAGTATATTGCTGCGTATTGCCGGGCAAACATCTACCAACTCGGTAGCCAATGTGCTTAGCTTTTCTTCAACGACGAATATGTTACGCATAAGTGCCGTGTTGGCTTATGGTGCAGGGTTTGTGCTTTATGCGCTAGCATTAAAACGAATCGAACTCAGTATCGCCTACCCTATCATGGTAGGTGTCACCATACTGGAAATTTTCGCTTATGGCATGCTGGGCGGAGATGGGGTTAACATGCGCTCCGTATTGGGCGCAGGGCTCATCATGTCAGGCATCTTGCTCATTTATAGCCAATGACACTAAACTCAAACAATTCTATAGCTAGTTATCCAAAATAAAGTCATGTCATGCCAAGACCGTTGATTGCGTCGCTCCTACCAAAAACAATACGTGATTGTCATTATTTAGAGGATTGGCTATAAAGCACAGCCTCTTCATGTGGATGTTAACGTGTATTAAGCCGTTGGATTTTCTTGTAGGTGCTTGAGTCATGAAATAGTCAGGGAATGGCACTACACTGCGAATCGTTCAGCCAGATGATCGCCGAGACGCAGCGCCAGCTGCACAATGGTATAGGTAGGGTTGGCGTGGCCACCGGTAGGAAAAACTGAAGAGCCGCCAATAAAAAGATTGTCTATCCCGAACACTTTGCAATTACTGTCGACCACGCCTTCAGCCGGGGTGGATGCCATGCGGGTACCGCCCATGTGATGGAATCCTGCTTTTTCATCGCTCTCCGGGTAATCAAGCCCATTCGCCATCCACTCTGCTAACTTCAGCCGGCCTTTATTGGTTTTGGCAAGGTAAATGCCGAAAGCCTGAACGGCTGTTTCAATAGTCTGCCGGTCTTTTGGCTGCTTCTTCCAAAACAGCTTCACTCGCGGAATGCCGGTTTTATCTTTTTCAGTATCCAGCTCAATTCTATTTGAGCTCACTGGCATCTGCTCCCACGCGACCCTGAGCACTGCACCGCAAGCCACGTTTTGCCTGATTTTTTGGGCAAGCTCAGTGAAAAGCTCTGGTGCAATGCATAGGCCATGCCTGACTAGGGCTTTCATAGCTCCACCAGTAAATAACCTTAATCCGACATTGCCAATGCCGCTGCTATGTAGAAAACGCGCGGTCGGCGCATAGTGTTTAATGCCATGATGGTTCTTGGTCCGCATGCTGAAAGTATTCAAAAGAATGGCAGACCCTGCCCCGTAAATAGGATGTTCCATCCAGTATTTTCCCAGGGTTCCAGCATCAGATACCACGCCGCCATTATGAAGCTGATTGGCCCATAGAAGCAGTCGGCTATTTTCAATACCGCCGGTGCAAACACAGAAGAGTTTGGCAGACAACCGTTGTTGTTTTCCATCCATGGAAGTGATTTTGACGTGATCTATAGCGCCTGGAACCGGCACTATATCAGTGACTGCGCTATATAACAGTAATCCGATAGTGGGTGATGTCTCAATATGTTTTCTATATTTTTGGCCAAACCTCACCGGGGGGCTGAACTCAAAGTGGATTTCCTTCCAGTTTGCGTCTATCGGGACATCCGCTTGCAGTGGCCCCAGCTCAAGAATTGCATCGGTGTCCTTGATATAAGGGTCCAGGTCTTTCTTGCGTATGGGCCAGCCTGAGTTCTGGAAGCCTTTGCGTGGCTCAAAATCCACCTCATCCAAAGGCCTGCACCAACCAGCCCAGTGCCCGGAGGTGCCTCCAAAATAGCGTAACCGAGCAACTGACAGGTCGAAATAAGGATCACCAATGACCGTTCCCTGATAAGCTTCTTGAATTGACGTGATGTAATCAAATCCACCCGCCTCTACAATAACGGAAGAGATACCTTTTTTCTCCAACTGCAGTGCCAGAGTAATGCCCGCGGGACCGGAGCCAATAATACATACCGTGGGAGAAAAGCTAGCGTGTTGAAGGGCGGAAATGTCGTTAAAGATCATTTGTCTTCCTTCATCATGATCCAACCAGCACGCATTTCGATGTCCTTGCCAAACAGGGCTTGGTCAAACAGATCCTGATCAAATAGGCTCTGGTCAAAAAGGCTCTGGTCAAAAAGGCTCTGGTCAAAAAGG
>DIZU01000106.1:25798-26056 GCA_002429455.1 Methylotenera sp. UBA6020
GATCTAGTTAAATTATATTAAATCATCACATGCGTCTGCTTGGTGCTATTCACCTTAATTTTTCCATTTATAAACAATTAGTTGCCGTATGGCACCAAACATGAATATGGTATTAGTTACCAGATAGCGTTTCCACAGTCGGCGCGGCTCCGAATACAAGCGATGCAGCCATTCCAAGCCGTGCTTCTGCATCCACAGTGGTGCGCGTTGCATGGTGCCGGCATGATAATCGAAGGCGGCGCCTACCCCTACCATCAC
>DIZU01000212.1 GCA_002429455.1 Methylotenera sp. UBA6020
AGATGTGTATAAGAGACAGTTATTAAGGTTGTTAATTCCAAGTGAAGCCTAATCGTCCCAAGTTATATCTCAATCTCTATTGGCACATGCATCAGCCAGATTATCGTGACATCATTAGCAATGAATATGTATTGCCGTGGACGTATTTGCATGCCATAAAAGATTACAGTGATATGGCGTTTCATCTTGAAGCCAATCCTACAGCACGCGTCACATTTAATTTTGTGCCGATTTTGTTAGAGCAACTTGAAGATTACAGCCAACAATTCAAACAGAATGCTATTCGTGACCCATTATTGGCATTGTTGGTAGAGGATAACTTAGCCGGCATTAGCCATGTGCAATGCCATTTAATTGTGCAGAGTTGTTTCAAGAGTCATCATGAAAAAATGCTGAGTCCTTTTCCGCATTATCAACGTTTATTGCAGCTTTATCAGCTCGTCGAACCCATGATGGTAGATGATCAATTTCATTATCTATCTGGACAATATAAAGCGGACTTATTAATGTGGTATCACTTGGCTTGGTGCGGTGAGAGTTTACGTCGCAATAACGCAGTGGTACAAGCGCTGATGACTAAAGGCGTGTTGTTCACGCTTGAGGATAGACGGCAATTATTTAACGTGATTGGCGAGACGATTTCTCAGTTAATTCCACGCTATAAAGCTTTAATGCTCAACAAACAAATTGAAATTTCTACTACACCATACTATCACCCCATTTTGCCATTGCTGCTGGATTTCAAGTCTGCATTAGACGCAATGCCAGAGGCACCTTTACCCGAACATGCTCAGTACAATGGTGGACAAAGCCGCGCTGTTACGCATGTATTGTCTGCAAAAAAATCCCATGCGGCCCATTTTGGCGTCGTGCCACGCGGCATGTGGCCCGCTGAAGGTGGCGTATCTCATGCGGCTTTATCGCTAATGGCTGAACATGGTGTGGAATGGACGGCTACGGGGCAGGCTGTGCTGGCCAATAGTCTACTGAAATCACAGTTAAGTGCGGCGGATAAGCATGAGTATCTCTATCAGCCGTATCGTATAACAAATGGTGAGCATGATATTTTGTGTTTCTTTAGAGATGATCAACTTTCAGACAAAATTGGTTTTGAGTACGCAAAAATGCATTCTAGTGATGCCGTGAGCGATTTCATTCAAGCACTTGAACATATTCAGCAAGCAAATACACCTAAAAATGCCACTGAAAAAGCTAACGTAGTGAGTGTTATTTTAGATGGAGAAAATGCCTGGGAATACTACCCATACAATGGCTATTATTTCTTAAGCGAATTGTATGCCGCACTGGCTAATCATCCTGATATAGAAATGACAACTTTCAGCGATATGGTTGATTTATATCAATCAAGTGAATACCAAACTAAAGGGTTATCTGCCCCAGTGTTACCACAAGTGGCTGCGGGTAGCTGGGTATACGGCACCTTTAGCACCTGGATAGGCAGTAAAGACAAAAACTTGGCGTGGGATTTACTATGTGCGGCTAAAAAAATTTACGATACTGTGTTATCCAATAGTAATTTAGATGTCGATCAGCTTGCGGCTTGTGAACGTCAGTTGGCGATTTGCGAAGGCTCGGATTGGTTTTGGTGGTTTGGTGATTACAATGCCTCAGACAGTGTTGCCAGCTTTGATCAGCTTTATCGACGTAATCTCATCAATTTATATATGTTGTTACAGCAAGCAGTGCCGGCGGTACTGTATCAGTCTATTAGTGTTGGAGGCGATAATGTAGATGCTGCAGGGCACGCAGATTCTGTTGGTACGATGCGCCGAGGGCAGGCCTAAAATAAGTACAAAGTAAGCACTGAAATTTAATGCGCTGTTACAAGCTAGCTTACGTTATCAGCTAATTTGTTACGGTTCCAACTGTATGATTTTTATATGATATAGATCTTTATGACACAGTCGCCTAACGCATCACCATTGAATCAACGCCGTGCTGGCATTTTATTGCATATTAGTTCGCTACCAAGCGCATATAACATAGGCGATTTAGGTGTTGGGGCTTATCGTTTTGTAGATTTTTTAAATGATATGGGGGTTAGTATTTGGCAAACCTTGCCAATTAACATGCCGCATGCTGACAATTCACCTTATCAATGCTTGTCCGCGCATGCCGGAAACCCTGACTTCATTAGTTTAGAAGCATTACAGGCGCAAGGGCTATTAACAAAAAATGATTTAAATGGGTTAGCACTTAATAAATCGCCGAATAAATTACATCTAATCGGCAGAGCGTATCAAGTTTTTTGCCAGGGAAAAGACAATCAAAATAAACAGAAAGTCGCAGACTTTTGTCTGGAGCATGTACACTGGCTAAACGACTTTGCATTATTTTTAGCGCTACGCACAAAGTTTAATGAAACAGGTTGGCGTTATTGGCCTGAAGCTTACAAAAACCGCGATACAGAAACGCTTAAACAAGCACATGTCGAATTAGCGCAAGAAATTGCAGTGATTAAATTTACTCAGTTTGTGTTTTTTACGCAATGGCTAAGCCTTAAAGCCTATGCAGCCACTAAAGACGTGTATTTATTTGGCGATATTCCCATTTTTGTAGCCTACGACAGCGCAGATGTATGGGCGCAACCCGACTTATTTAAGCTCGATACAGATAAGAATATGAATGTAGTGGCGGGTGTGCCGCCAGATTATTTTTCAGAAACTGGGCAGCGTTGGGGTAATCCACATTACAACTGGGATGCAATGGCTGCCGATGGCTATGCGTGGTGGATAGCCCGCATGGTAACGCAAAATGAATTGTTTGATATTGTCCGTATTGATCATTTTAGAGGCCTGCAAGCCGCGTGGGAAATTCCCGCAAGCGAAGAAACTGCTATCAATGGTCAATGGGTTACCGCCCCGGGTGATGAGCTACTAGCCGCCATTACAAATGCTTTGCCCAACATTACATTGGTAGCAGAAGACTTAGGGATAATCACCGATGAAGTGGATGCCTTAAGAAACAAGTACCATTTGCCGGGCATGAAGATTTTGCAATTTGCGTTTGATGGTCACGAAGAGAATCCCTATTTGCCACATCATATTGAAGCCAATAGCGTGGTGTATACCGGCACGCATGACAACAATACAACCTTGGGCTGGTATGCTACTTTGGATGAGCGGCAGCGCGAGCTTGTACATGCATATTTACGGTCTTCACATTCAGAACATCATGTACCCAATATGCCAAACGATTTAATTGATATGGCACTTGAGTCAAAGGCACAACTGTCCATCATACCAATGCAGGATTTATTGGCGCTTGATTCCAGCCATCGTATCAATACTCCTGGTACATGCTCTGGCAATTGGTATTGGCGTTTTGATTGGCAACAGTTATCTGAGCCATTATCTGTAGCACAGCAAAAAAC
>DIZU01000190.1 GCA_002429455.1 Methylotenera sp. UBA6020
GTTCAGGTGAAACTGAAGACACTACCATTGCCGATATTTCAGTTGCCACTAATGCATTGCAAATTAAAACTGGCTCCATCTCACGTTCAGAGCGCATTGCCAAGTATAACCAGCTATTGCGCATTGAAGAAGAGTTGGGCGATGCCACTAGCTACGCTGGCATGGGCGCGTTTTATCAGTTATTCAAGTAATTGATTTTAAATTAAATTATAGTATTTTAGTGGAAGTGCTTAAGTGAAGGTACTTCTTAAGTGAAGGTGCTTATAGTGAAGCTACATAAGTGAAAGCCGTTAATTGAAAGTACTTACGCTAATATTTGTCACCCTGATTGCCTTGCTGCAGTATCCGCTGTGGCTAGGCAAGGGGAGTTGGTTGCGAGTGTGGGATTTAAGTCGGCAATTGACGGAGCAGCAAGCTAAAAATACCGCATTGAAAGCGCGTAATGATACGCTAGACGCCGAAGTACGTGATTTAAAAAGCGGACGTGCCGCCATTGAGGAGCGCGCCAGAAGTGAATTAGGCATGATAAAACAAGACGAAGTGTTTTACCAGGTGCTTGAGAATGCCAATTCTAAGACATCGACAACTGTCCCGCCAGCAACGTCAAAACCACCTGCTCCAGTTGTCGCGCCAAGTCCGTAATTCCGAGTTCATAATTATGATTCTGCGCTAGATTATTACTGACTGTCATCTAATGTATATGGCAACGGGTTAATGGTCAGTGCAATGTCGTTCCAATAGATACCGTCTTGCGCTAGACTTTCTAACCTACATTCGGCTAATACATCAAAACCAGTATCAATAGATGGTGCGCAACGTACGATTTTGCCAATCGCCTGCTTGTTGGCGTCGAACACGTCATCGCCTAGCGCGGGCACTGCGCTACTCTCAACATGTGCCAGTTGCGTACGGCGTTTTACTTTACCCAGGTAATGCGTACGTGCAACAATCTCTTGTCCGGTATAACAACCTTTTTTATAGTTGATGGCATTGAGTGCATCTAAATTCAGCATTTGCGGTACAAACTCTTCTTGTGTTTTCAGCGTGATCACGGGAATCCCAGCCTGAATCTCCAACCATTCCCAACATGCGGCACCCACAGGCTTTGCATCTTGCTTTAGGGCATTCCAAATTGCTGGAGCATTAGCAATATCGGTAAATATTTCATATCGCGGTGTAGCACCCGCCAGCTTTAATATAGCCCCATTTTCCGAGCTGACCAATTCATAGGCGTTTTGTGGTATTTCTGTAAATAATGGTTTTAACAACTCAGTCGCATCGTGGCCATTTAAACCGATTCTAATAATAGATTCAGTGACATCCTGCACGGTTACTTTGCTGCGCATGACATACATTTTTAGGCGTTTGGCAATTGATTCAATCAGTTCTCTCGGCATCTGTAAATGCACATGATCATGATGTGAAAATGCCAGAAACAGCGCCAGCATGCGGCCTTTCGGGTTGCAATAACCCGTGTAGTGCGCATTGTGTCCATCTAATAATTTAATATCATTGGTAACTTGGCCCTGCAAAAAAGTGAGCGCGTCTGCACCCCGTAGCTGCAGTAATCCCAAGTGAGAAAGGTCGCACATGGTCGTAGTGTTGATGAGTGCCAGGCGCTCAGTAGCAGGGTCATCAAAGCTGATTACTTGATTATTCTGGATGACTACATTTTGATTACTACCAGATGAACTCTGAAGAAATTGGTGCCATTCTTGCGTGTGCATGCTAACCTTTAGTTAAATAATTCATAAACAATGACATGAAGCCATTACAACTCAATTTCAAGCCCTCTATTATATTGAGTGTCTTATTAACACTAATGAGTTTAGGCACATTTTGCATTGTAATGCTGCTGGGTTTGTCTTGGCAGATTAAATTGCCGCTAGGCTTTGTTATTGTAACTTCGGCAATTTACACAGTGCTTTTTCATGGCTTATTAATGTTGCCATGGTCATGCGTTGTCCTCAGTCTTGATATTAACAATCAATTACGACTAACACGCAAAGATGGCCAGCAGTTGGAAGTGACCGCACTGGCTAATAGCGTAGTATTGCCATATTTAACGGTGCTTAATTACCAGCATAAAAGTGATTCTCAGGCACAGGCTTCATTGCGACAGCGCTTATTTGCGCTGTACTTTATTACTCATTCTCTGATTATTCTGCCTGATAGGCTGGATGCTGAAAAATATCGTCAGTTACGTGTATGGCTGCGCTGGGGCTACTTGCGCTAGCCATGCTAGTAATACTCTCATGCGAGGCTTAATGGTATGCAACTTACAATGTCGCGCTTTGCGCTTTTTCTTTGGTTTTAGATTTTTTACGACGACTCATGAAAGTATGCCACTGGGTTTTTAGCGCTTGCACAGGGTGTTTGGGTGTGTAGGCCAAAATAAATAAAATACCGGCCAGTCCGGCTAAAATCCAGCGTATTTCAAACCTGGCTTTATCACGACGTGCTGGTTTCTGCTTTTTCATGGCAGTGAGCACATCTTGCACACTTTCGCCACGTACATACATCCCATTAACTTCTTTAGACAAGGTCTTTAGGTAAGTTTCATCCAATTTGGATAAGTAGCGGTCGCTGGCTTCTCCGGCAACGTTGTCATTACGCACGCCAATATTGGCTTCCGAAATTTGCGCTATGCCTGGTTGCATCGCAAAGCTTTCGCCAGACCAATAACCAATTAACTGGTTATGCTCATCTAGTTTTGGAATCGGCGTACCTTGGTCACCACCAATACCGACAAATAACCAGCCTTCGCCACCTTGGAAAGCGGTTAAATCTTGCGTATTAAACACGTGCAACTTAGGGGCTTCTTCACCATCGGTAAAGTACACTACTTGCGCGGGTTCTGGAAATGAACGGATTGTTCTGGCTAGCGATAACATGCTGGTGCGCAAGCGGCTGTTGCCTGACCAGGCCGTGCGCCAATCAAGATGGTCTATCGTATCGTTAATGGCATCAAAGTTTTCGCATACTTCAATTGGTGTGTAAAGTGCGGCTACGCTAACGCCAGCAAACAAGCCGATGCTAACGTTAGTACCACATGGTAATTCACCAATGAGCTTATGCAGCATATCTTGGGTAAAAGCGATACGCGTGGCCGGTTTTCCATTCAAGCTTTTATCAATCACGTTCATACTTTGTGAAATATCAGCGACAAAAATATAGCTATAAATGTCACGTTTAATCGGTATTTTTGGATTGAACAACGCAATTATCAGCAGTAGCAATGCGGCCAGTAACAAAGTTGCATCATGGCGATGACGAAAATAATTAAAAAGTTTATGCATGTCTTTAATATCCTTACGGCAACCCTACCGGAATACTGCCCATGATCAGACCTGGCGTGTCGCTTTCACCAACGCCTGGTGTTGGCGTACCGGGCAGCATGGTCAAAATGCGGTCTAAATTATGGCGTGCATCCCAGTATGAATTATCAAGTCTTAATGATTGTTGATAAGCCGTTTTGGCTTGGCGGAATAGGTACTCGGCTTCGTCGCGCACCGTCATATTTGCGCCGTTAACCGCTAGGCCACGTCTAAAGAAAATGTTGCCCAGATTGTACTGAATGGCCGCCTTTTGTTTGGTGTTGGCGTTGTTGAGTGCTTTATTGAATAGCAGGATAGCTTCTTTATACCTTTCATTTTTAGCCAACCAAAAAGCCGTGGAGAATTTTGCCTCAAAGCTCTGTAAGTCAGTTTTAGGCGGCTGCCCCATGCTAACTGCAAGGTTGAATGCATCAATTTGTTTGATACGGTAGTAAAAGTACGCACTGCTTATTACGGATATTGATGCAATGATAATGAGTAGCCATGTGAGTTTTTTCACCGTAAAAAAACGCATTATTTTGATGGCTAATGAGTCTTTAATGATTAATGAGTTTAGTGCCATGTTTTAACCTCTAAATATTTCACACCCAACAATAAGCCAATCATGATCGCAGCTATGATGAAACAAACATTCGAGTAGTCGTTACCAGGAATTTTTTCAAAATACTTGATCGGTTTTTTTTCGCGATTATTGATGTCGTTCATCGCTAGCTGTAATGACTTAGGATCATCAGCTTCATAGGCTTTAAAAGGTGATCTAAGCGTTTTGAAAAACTCATTGAGCTCAATCTCTGGCGGTAATGCTGCATTTTCAGGTGGTTTATAGCTGGTATTGAAAATACTCAGTCCACCGGGCTGGCGCAGTACTATCCAATATAAGCTGATGTGCAGGCGATCAAACCAATCTTTGATTTTTTGCTCGGTATTGGCATCAATCCGCCCGCCACCATCTGATAGCAAAATCAACGCGCGTGAACCTGAATCTGGAATTTTGTCGAACAAGCCTGCACTGCTCGTGAGTCCGCTACCAATGTTTGTTTGAAACAGCGCATTGCCACCGGTGGCTTGTACCGCAGCAATTACTGCCTTTTTGTTTTCACTGAGTGGCAATACATACATGGCGGAGTTACTAAATGTAATCATGCCAAACATGTCCTGCTG
>DIZU01000124.1:0-9256 GCA_002429455.1 Methylotenera sp. UBA6020
ACCGCAAACCAAACTCAACTGCTGTCAATCGGCGCCCAAAACTTTCCACTAATCGGCGTCCAATTTTTTCCACTTTTCAGCTAGATTGAGCGCGACTTTTGCGGTGCTTAAATCGGTAAGAATCATTACCAGTTTCTAAGATGTCGCAATGATGTGTAATGCGGTCAAGTAGCGCCGTCGTCATCTTCGCATCGCCAAATACTTGCACCCATTCACCGAATGTTAAGTTCGTGGTGATGATCAAAGAAGTCTTCTCGTAGAGCTGGCTGATGAGATGAAACAGCAACGCACCACCAGATGCTGGAAATGGTAAATAACCCAGCTCATCTAAAATGACCGCATCCACCAAGCAAAGTTGTTTCGCCAGATTGCCAACCTTACCCAGCGTCTTCTCGCGCTCCAGTTGATTGACTACATCCACCGCATTATAAAAACGCACCCGTTTGCCTTGATGAATCGCAGCCACGCCAATCGCGGTGGCCAGATGCGATTTACCCGTGCCAGTGCCGCCCACCAGAATCAAGTTATGCGCCGTTTCCATAAAGGCCGCACTGGCTAATTGTTCAACGACCGCCTGCGACAGTGGCGTTTCCGTCCAGTCAATACCAAGTAAATCACGATGAATCGGGAAGCGTGCCGCCTTGAGTTGATGACACAGGCTTTTGAGTTTACGATCAGTTTGTTCTGCCGCCAGCAAACGCTCCATCCAGGTTTCTGGACGATGTGCCTGCTTGGGTTTCTCGGCCTGCAATTCACTCCATGCCGTTGCCATGCCGTAGAGCTTTAGTGCTTTTAAGCTTGTTGCATAATCAATGTACATTGCCCGCTCCTAGCAAGTAGTCATAACGGTGGCAATTGGCGACCGGCTCCATCGTGAGTGCAATTCCATCTGGTACGTTAATTGACGTAACAGGTAAATGCGGCGAGATCAATCTGCGTAATTCATTCATCACGACCGGTGCATTGATGACACCACTTTCTAGCGCCGATTCACAAGCCACAGCAAGTGCATCCAGACCGGCTTCGCCTGCCAGCATGAGTAGTTCAACAAAGGCGCGATCGCCTTTCGGTTGTTTCAGAATACGATCACGCACAGTGATAATAGGACGCGGTAAATCCCACATCACAAATGGCGCGCCGTCTCTGAGCGCACCAGGTTTCTTGTCGAGTACGGGTAGGTAATGCCACGGATCGCAGACCAATTGATCACGACCAAACACTCTGGGGTGCGCGGCAATGACTTCGCCATTGGCCACGATGCGTACTTGGTCTGCGGTGGTGCGTGCTGAAACGGCCTGACCAGCAAAACCGGCTGGGACACTATACCGATTGCGATCAACAAGCGCCAAGCAAGTGGATGACACGCGCATCATATGTTCGACATAACCATCAAAGCTGGCAGTGATGGGACGCAGTAGCGGCTGCTCATCAGCAAAACATTCGGCAATGGTACGTTGGCGCTGCGTGGGATGACTGCGCTGTGCCAACTCTTTGCAGCGGGTAGCGAGCCATGCGTTCAGCTCAGTAAATGAGGCAAAGCGCGCTAATGGCGTGAATAGCCATTCACGGATATTGCCCACTTGATTCTCCACTTGGCCTTTCTCCCAGCCAGAGGCTGGGGTACAGGCAACGGGTTCAAACAGGTAATGATTGGCCATGGTTAAGAAACGACGGTTAAATTGACGCTCTTTACCTGAGTACACGGTATCCACGACGGCCTTGAGGTTGTCGTAGATCAGGCGTGCGGGTACGCCACCAAAGAAAGTAAAGGCGCGCACATGGGCGTCTAGCACCATTTCCTGTATTTCTCTGGGATAGGCCACGACAAACATTTGACGGCTATAGGCCATGCGGAAATGCGCGACTTTAATCTTCTGTAATACACCGCCCAACTCAACTTCTTCTTGGCTCCAATCAAACTGGCAGGCATCACCTGGTAAAAATTGTAAGGGTACGAATGCGTCACTTAACTTTGGGCTTTGGTTCTTAGATTTCCAACGACGCGCGAAACGCCGCACGCTGTCAGGGGCGCCACTGTAACCTATGGCTTGCAGCCCTTCAAAAAGCCGTTGCCCACTGCGGCGGCGTGATTTTGCAAGTTTGGAGTCTTCAACAAGCCATTGTGTGAGTTGTGCTTCAAATGGGCCTAGCTTGGGAGCTGATGGTTGTACTCGTTGGTACTTGGGTTCATCCACTGTAAGAAGGTGCTTGCGTACTGTGGGGCGAGAAAGTCCCATGTCTTTGGCGATCGCTGTAATCGTTTGCTTTTGTACTAAATAACGCCTACGTATTTCATAAATCATATCCATGTAAAACACTCCAGATACCTCCAGCTAAAACGCTGGATGGTGACATACTGAGGTGGAAACTTTTGGACGCCGTTTTCACCCCTAATCTGGAAAGTATTGCACGCCGATTAACAGACATTCATAGCAAAGTTAAATGATTTAATAAATGACCAGCGAAGTCTAAAAGGATTAAGCGATACTGATTTAAGTCAAATCGAAGTGCTAACACAAAAGCTTCATGAAGATGTAGAGGCTGAACTTGTTCGTAGATTCAACGATGATATGACCACTAAGAAAAAACTACGCGGCAAACTCTTAAAATATGATCCAATTATTGAATATCATGGGGATATGTGGGAGTGGAGTGCCAATCCGATTTACGAAAACAATGTCAACAAAGAGTTATATGGAAATCCTAGGGGCAGTCGTCCAACAAAAGCTGAAGCCATTGAAGCGCTTGCAAATTACCTCGAAAGTGTCAGGTACATTGATGAAGACGAATTAAAATCTATTAAAAGTGATCTAGCAAATTTAACCAGTTTTTAATCAGTCTTCAACAAGCTACTTTAAATTACGCGCTATCCCAAACCATATGCGTTAGTGGTGAAAGCCATTTTCTTTAAGTGTGTTGTTACCTCCAAAAGTTTGGAACAATAATAGGGGGACAGACCACAATTTCTATTCTTATGAAGTCCATTGCATCCTTACGCGCATCAGCCTTTGTTTCTGCCGCCTTAGCGTTCGCATCACCTGATTTCTCATTTGCTACCGCCTAGCGTCGCCCGAAGGCTCTGTGTTTTGGCATCGGCTATTTGACGTACTTTGGCGGCTTTCGCTTCCTTCACACAAACGTCCTTCGCATTACCAGCCTTGTCATCGCATTTCTCAAGGACTACCGAATAGTTAGCCTCTGCTCTAGCAACTTGAGCCTCATATCTAGCTTCTACAGATGGTTTATAATTGGCCTCAAGCTCGGCCTTGGCAACGTTTTGCTTGCCTTTTGCTTCCGCAACACAAATATCTTTAACGTTACCTGCAAGTGAATCGCACCCTGCTTTATTTACCTTATATTGAGACTCGATGTTTTTCACTTGAGACTTATATTGAGTTTTTGTCATACTTTCAGCCATTGCACCAGCACTGAAAATAAGACCTATTGCAAGCGCAATTGCGCTGATGTTGAAGTTTTTCATCATTTTTCCTATGGATACAGATTAAGCTTACTCGTTATGCAGCAAGTCAATCCTTCTGCTTCTTCTGCCAATCATCAAGTTGTTTCTCCGCATCTTCTTTGGTGATCCCATATGCTTCCTGAATCTTGCCCGCAAGGTGATCTCGCTTACCGGCGATTACGTCCAACTGATCATCAGTAAGCTTGCCCCATTGCTGCTTGACGTTACCCTTGAATTGCTTCCAATTACCTTCTATTTGATCCCAGTTCATTTGTATTCCTCTCATTTAACGGTTGCATGACGATCGGTATCGTCACATATGCAGACATAATTAATAGCGATACCCAGTTCAATCCTAATGCGATTTAGCATCGTCAAACCTGAAAACAGGTGGAACCAGTAGTTTCGCAATGATCAGGATAAGAAGAATCCCATCTCTTGTCGGTATGGTAGCGGACATAATGAACAGTAATAAATGCTGGGGTAGTCAGGTGGCACCTAAAGCAATGTTGGGATTTGCCAATTGAATGGGGGGCAAAACTTGCCCACCCTACGCTTGCTATAGGAAGTATGGTTGTCTAAATAATTAACTACAACTAAATACTTACTAATTCCAACTCTTCAAGGCGAATAGCCATTGCTTCAGTTGAAACTTTAAACTGGCTAGCTAATGAAATGAATCGAAGACCATTGTAATACTCTGTGCTAGCAAGCATTCTTGAGAGTTGTCGTAGGTTCTTATATTTGTTTTTAATTGTTTCATAATCACTAAGGTCAAGAGCAAAAGCTGTTTCCTCGTTTAAAAGAAACTTGTCTGTAAGAAAGAAACGTTTAAAAGTACTATGAACGAGATTTCGAGGCATTAGAAAGTAGGTTGCAAACTTATCAGCTTCAAACTCAGTAGGTTCACGTGTTATCTTTGCTCCATCCAGGGGCTTATCACGATGCAACCCAACTGCATTATGCAACAAAGCATGACCCAATTCATGAGCCGCAGTAAATCTGGAAATATTGTCTGCAAATCGACGTGAAATACGAACTTTTTTTAAATGATTATCAATAGTTCCAGCAACTTCTACCAGCTTCCCATCGCTGTGGAATTCGCCAAGGGTATCTGCAAAATCAGCATGATATCCAATTGAATTAAGTGCCAAAATTGGATCAAGCATGTCAATTGGATTGGCAGGTACTCCATTTGGCCAAAACGACTTTCTATGTTTCCAGATTACATTTTGTATATTTCTAGCCGTTCGCTCTATCTCAATCCCTGAGTAGCGATTTTTCTTCTGTAAACTAAAGTAATTAGGCTGAGCTAAGGATGATAGCGCACTAAAACCACCCGGTGCATCTTCATCTAAATGAGCATAAGGATGATTAAGCAACAATCGACTTTGGGTAATTTCAGCGTTTGATGCCTCGGTACTCTTCATATTGCTATTTGGTAAGGCGCTAAAGCCACCCCATTCGTTCAAATGGGCGTAAGGATTTTGCTTTAACAAACGATCTTCAGTAATTTTATCATTCCATGATTTTGTCATTTTTCACCGCCTAATATATTTTCACAATACTAGCTATTTACTCAACCGCACTTACTTTCACCACAATTCAAGCAAGTTAAACAACCGTCCATCATAATCACGGCTTTGGTACTGCATTTACCACAGACGCTTGCGCCTTTTGGAAAGCCTTCGGCGTTTACTTCTTCGCCTGTTTTGGCTTGTTTTTCCATGTATTCGGCACGTTTTTCAGTAACGAGTTTTTGTTGATGTTCGTCTAAACCTGGTTTTTTAAGCATGCCGATTTCTTGCAGATGTTGCTCGACCACTTCGCCAATCTCGGCCACTAAACTTGGGATAAACTTGCCGCCTTTTTTGAAGTAGCCGCCGCTTGGTTCGAACACGCTTTTGAGCTCTTCAACCAAGAATGTAACGTCGCCGCCTTTACGGAACACGGCAGACATGACGCGGGTGAGGGCGACTATCCACTGAAAATGCTCCATGTTTTTGGAGTTGATAAATATCTCGAACGGGCGGCGATGCTCTTGCGGCGTGCCTTCGTTCATAATCACGTCGTTGATGGTGATGTACAGCGCGTGTTCGGTCACGGGTGTTTTGATTTTATAGGTGTTGCCTACCAGTTTATCGGGGCGGCTAAGTGGTTCGCCTAGTTGTACTACATTTCGCATCTCTGCTTTTTGCGCTTCTAACTCTGCTGCTTTCGCTTTTTCTTCTTCATTCACCAGCGCGTAGCCGACGATTTTCTTTTCAATTTTTACTGCCATGATATTTCTCCCTTTGGTAGGAGCGCAATTTTACGTGTGAATAAGGTGCTTTAACGCCTATATTCCACGGGAAAGCCAAATACTGGCTTATTGCGCGATGCTTGTTTAAGCTGAATTCTTCGCGATGTAAACATCGCTCCTACATTTAAAATTATGCCTAGAATTTACCGTAATAGCCTTCTTTTAAGGCATCGTAAAGATTGGCGGCTGAGTGAATTTCACCATCGTATTCAATCTCTTCATTGCCTTTTACTTCCAACTCGGTGCCGTCATCTAGCGTGAATTTGTAGGTGGTGGAAGCCAAGTCTTTCTCAGTCACCAACACGCCTTGGAACGCTTCTGGATTGAACCTGAAGGTCGTACAACCTTTTAAGCCTTTATCGTAAGCGTAGAGATAGATGTTTTTGAAATCTTCAAAATCATAGTCCGTTGGCACGTTGATGGTTTTTGAAATAGAGCTATCAATCCATTTTTGTGCAGCGGCTTGAATATCCACGTGGGCTTTTGCTTGAATTGTAGAAGAGTCTAAAAAGTAGTCCGGCAGTTTTTCATCTTCTTTATCGCTGAACGGCATCGCTTTTGGGTTAATCAACTCGCGATACGCCAACAACTCATAAGAGAATACATCGACTTTTTCTTTCGATTTTTTGCCTTCACGAATCACGTTACGTGCGTAGTGATGCGCGAAAGATGGCTCAATACCGTTGCTAGCATTGTTAGCCAGCGATAGTGAAATGGTGCCGGTAGGTGCGATGGAGCTGTGATGCGTAAAACGCACGCCCTTGCTGGCGATTTGGTTACGCAAGCCTTCAGGAAACTGTTGCATGTAACGGCTGTATTTACCTAACAGCACTTTACCTGCAATTTTGCTGCCTACTTTAATGCCATCTGCTGCCATTTCTGGGCGTTTTGCCAGCATGTCGGCGGTGACTTCGAATTTTTCGTCCATGATTGGTGCTGCGCCTTTTTCGGTCGCAAGTTGTACGCCGACTTCCCAGCCCACCTCGGCCATCACACGGGTGACTTCATCGGTGAATTTGAGTGAATCTTCTTCACCGTATTTCATCTTCATCATCGTCAGTGTTGAGCCTAAACCCAGATAGCCCATGCCATGACGGCGTTTACGGGCGATTTCATCACGTTGTTGCTGTAGCGGCAAGCCATTGATTTCAACCACGTTATCTAACATGCGGGTAAAAATCGCCACGACTTCGTGGTACTCTTTCCAATCAAAATAGGCTTCATCGGTGAATGGCTTCTTCACAAAACGCGTGAGATTGACCGAGCCAAGCAAACAGGCGCCATAAGGCGGCAAGGGTTGTTCGCCGCATGGGTTGGTGGCGCGAATGTTCTCGCAAAACCAGTTGTTGTTCATTTCATTCACGCGGTCAATCAGGATAAACCCTGGCTCGGCAAAGTCGTAAGTGCTGGACATAATCACATCCCAAAGTCTACGTGCCTTGATGGTTTTATACACACGGCAGGCTACTTTGCCAGCATCAACGCCTTCTGTTTTAGTCAGGTATTTGCCTTTCACTGGCCATTCACGCCAAACCACTTGAGCGATATCATTAACATTGAGGCCATCAATAATCGCTTCTTTTTCTGTGACAGGGAAAGCCAGTTTCCATTCGGCATCCGCTTTAACCGCTTCCATGAACTCTTTGGTGATCAGGCATGACAAGTTGAATTGACGTAAGCGACCATTTTCACGTTTGGCTTTGATGAAATCCGTCACATCCGGATGTGAAATATCAAAGGTTGCCATTTGCGCACCACGACGGCCACCGGCGCTGGATACAGTGAAGCACATCTTGTCGTAGATATCCATGAAAGACAACGGGCCGCTGGTATAAGCACCGGCACCGGCCACAAACGCGCCTTTTGGACGTAAGGTAGAAAACTCGTAGCCAATACCACAACCGGCTTTAAGGGTTAAGCCGGCCTCGTGCACTTTACCGAGGATGTTGTCCATGCTGTCTTCAATCACGCCAGATACGGTGCAATTGATAGTAGAAGTCGCTGGCTTGTGCTCTAACGCACCGGCATTAGAGGTAATGCGGCCGGCAGGAATGGCGCCACGGCGCAATGCCCACAAAAATTTCTCATGCCACTCGTGACGCTTCTCTTCCACTTCAACATCGGCTAGCGCACGTGCCACGCGTGAATAAGAGGCATCGATATCGGCATCAATATTTTCGCCTTGCTTGGATTTAAGTCGATATTTTTTATCCCAAATGTCTAGCGACACGGGTTGAATAGGGATTTCTTTTTCCGTGTTCATATTCTCTGTGCCTATATTCAAATTTTTAGCTGTTTCAACGGCTTTAAGCATGGATTTAATCTCCTTATTGTAGACTTAAACTCACCTTAAGAAACTTGCTTTAAGAATCAGTGAACTAAGCCTGTATTTATTAAATATTATTTTTAATATGCTGTGCGTTAAGTCAAAGCAAGCTCTGTATGGAAAGACGACTTAACCACAACATATTGTGTTTTTTTAGTAATTTAATCATTTTGTAGTGGTGGGTCAAGCAATTTTTTTAAAATAAAGTTAAGTAAAAACGCCGATTTTGCTTGCTAAATTTGCGCGCCTTACTGGCATTGGCTTGCGCATATGCAGCGTATCAAAATCACAATCACTCGCCTCAAAAAAATTTGTGCGAAAATAGCGCCATGACACGTAACGTTTACACTTTTTTACTTTATTTGCTGCTGCCATTCACGCCCCTTAAATTGCTATGGCGCGCAAGAAGCCAACCTGAATATTTGCAACACTGGCGTGAGCGTTACGGTTTTTATTCATCACCAACAATAAAGCCTGTTATTTGGCTGCATTGCGTTTCAGTCGGCGAAACACGCGCAGCAGCGCCTTTAGTGCAGGCATTACTCAAGCAATATCCAGAGCACCAGATCTTACTCACCCACACCACGCCCACGGGCCGCGCGACCAGTGAAACGTTATTTGGCGATAGCGTACAACGGGTTTATTTACCTTACGATGTGCCGTTTGCCGTAAAGCGCTTTTTAAAGCACTTTAAACCGGCGCTTGGCGTACTGATGGAAACCGAGCTTTGGTTTAATTTGATTGCCGGCTGCAAACAACAAGCTATTCCACTAGTACTGGTGAATGCCCGGTTATCAGAAAAATCAGCGCGCGGTTACGCCAAGCTGGGGCGTTTAGCGCAGACCGGTCTGCAAAGCTTATCTGCCATTGCCGCACAAACCGAAGCGGATGCCGAGCGTTTACGAAGTTTAGGCGCCAGCAATGTGAGTGTAGCAGGCAATTTAAAATTTGATGTAATGCCGCCAAATAATGCTGCAGAACAAGGTCAGCTTCTGCGCAATCTGCTCGGTATACACCGCCCGGTACTACTTGCTGCCAGCACCAGAGACAGTGAGGAAGCGATGATTCTTGATGCGATAGCCTCGGCCAACATCCCTAATTTACTTACCGTTATCGTACCGCGCCACCCGCAACGCTTTGATGAAGTAGCGGAGTTGCTTAAAAAACG
>DIZU01000124.1:9440-10659 GCA_002429455.1 Methylotenera sp. UBA6020
CGGTAACAGCGTAATGCTCGGCGATAGCATGGGCGAGATGTTCACTTATTACGCCGCCTGCGATGTGGCATTTATTGGCGGCAGTTTATTGCCATTAGGCGGGCAAAACCTGATTGAAGCTTGCACTCTAGGTAAGCCTGTACTCATTGGGCCGCATACATTTAATTTTGCACAGGCAACCGAATTGGCAATTGCGGCAGGGGCGGCACAACGCGTGCAGGACAGTATGGATTTGGCCTTAGCGATTAAGGCATTATTTGCGGATGAACCCAAGCAACAACACATGGCAACGGCCGCATTACGTTTTAGTGCTGAGAGCCGCGGTGCGACACAACGAACTTTGGCTTTAATCACGCCTGTCATAAGCAGGCTTGAATCTCAATCAACGTAACTACCATGACCCAATTTGTGCCAGTACTGGCGACAGTTCTGCCGCACTCCAGCGCATCGGCAATCCGGCCGTTACTCGTTTCATCTCAATGAGATGAAAGCGCAACAAGCGTTCAGCGCCTTCGTAAAGCTCGACTTCAGCACCCTCCCAGATAACCTGTGCCTCGACCGCCAGATATAACAAATCGCCCGACTCGAAGTCTATAAACAATAGTCCGGCACGAGGATTAACGGTGAGATTACCTATAGTATTAAAAAATAAGTTGCCAGAAAAATCTGGCGCGGTAAGTGTCACGCTGTCGTCTACTCGCACAAAGCCAGGCTTGCCGCCACGATGCGATACATCAACGCCGTGGGCGTTGTTTTTTGACTCGCTTCCAGATGGATATGCCGTAGCGATGAAAAAAGTATCAGCACCGAGGATTAACTTGCGTGCAGCTTCATCAAGCTGATTTGACTGATAGACGGCTTTTTCAACCAAGGCATTATGCGCGACATATTCCGGCTTACGCGCCTGAATATATTTAGGGCAATTACCAAAACTCTGATTTACCTGCACGACAAAACCGGCATCATTCACGCTGCTTACAAAGCCATTCATACGATTACGCCGACGGCTATGCGGCTCTATACCTAGCAACCCAACGCGTGCACCGGCTATTAAGGTTTTGTGCAAGGGATCAAAGCGCTGCGGACTGGCAAAGATATTCAGGCTATGCGGGTCTGTTGATTGAATAAAGCCTGGCGGGTTTGCCAAAACTGACGCCCATGGCTGACCACTAGCCTCGACCGAACCTACAATCACGAAAGGCAATTGCATGAAAAACGT
>DIZU01000132.1:0-4198 GCA_002429455.1 Methylotenera sp. UBA6020
CGCTCAAATTTACCTTTTGCCATTGCTTCAGTCCTTTACAATATTTTATTAATTATAAGTTTTATTAGAATTAATAAAACTTGTTCAAATTAAAGTGGTATTACCTATATACACCAACTGCTATTTACTACCGAGCCTAGATTGACATATCAATAACTGACACATCAAAAGCTTTACATCAAATACTAAAACCATGGTGCCCATGGCGGGAATCGGACCCGCGACCTCTCCCTTACCAAGGGAGTGCTCTACCACTGAGCCACATGGGCGCTTAACTTACCAACCCAATCGTTTGGAGCGGGCGACGAGACTCGAACTCGCGACATTCAGTTTGGAAAACTGAAGCTCTACCAGCTGAGCTACACCCGCGTAAATCAACGCCAACAGGCTAAAACTATTACTAGCTACTACAATCTTGTATTACAAATATGGTGGAGGGGGAAGGATTCGAACCTTCGTACTCTGAGAGAACGGATTTACAGTCCGTCGCCTTTAACCACTCGGCCACCCCTCCAAACCGAACCCGCGATTATGCTGATATTTCGACTTGATGTCAAACGTATAAAACGGTATTTGTTAAGAATTTGGTGCCGGATGTCGGAATCGAACTGACGACCTTCGCATTACAAGTGCGCTGCTCTACCAACTGAGCTAATCCGGCGTTAAATTGAGTTGCGTATTATACTGACTTTTTCGTAAAAGTTAAGCTACTTTACGATAGTTAATGTAGGTTTTTTACTTTTTATTGCTTTTTCCTTGCTAGACGCCGCATCGGTCGATGTTGAAGCACTATCTTTTAGGTCAATTTTAGGCGCAACGGCCTCAATATCAAAAAACATGCCTTGGCCGTTTTCGCGTGCAAAGATTCCTTTTACAGCATGCATAGGTACGTATAAGTTTTGTGAAACACCACCAAAACGGGCGGAAAAAACAATTGCCTCATTGTCGATCTGCAAATCTTTGGTGGCACCATAATTAAGATTAAGGACAATTTCACCATCCTTGACATAAGCCATAGGCACGCGCGTTTGACTATCAACAACCACCAACAAATGTGGTGTCAAATTGTTAGCTACGCACCATTCGTGAATGGCACGTAACATGTACGGCTTAGTGGAGGTAAGTTCACTCATAATTTATGCCTTGCCAGTCAATTAAAGTGCGATATAAACACTTCAAAATGACATATGCCTATTTGCGCATCGCTTTCTCAGAAGGCGTCATCGCATCAGCATATAACGGTCTTGAGAATAGGCGTTCCGCATACTTCAATATAGATGCCGCTTGATTAGGCAATTCAATACCATAATGACCTAAACGCCAGAGCAATGGCGTCACAGCAACATCTAGCATTGAATAATCGTCGCCCAGCAAGTAATTTTGCTTAGAAAAAATTGGAACTAATTGCGTTAAATTATCGCGAATGGTTGCACGCGCTTTGTCCGCTACTGCTTCGTTCTCTGACTCGACATCTTTGATATGATCAAAAAGGTCTTTTTCAAAGCTATATAAAAACAGTCTTGCACGAGCACGCATCACCGGATCTGGCGGCATCAACTGCGGATGTGGAAAACGCTCATCAATATATTCATTGATAATGTTCGCTTCCGATAACACCAAATCACGTTCCACCAGTACTGGCACTTGGTTATAGGGATTAATTACCGCTAAGTCTTCTGGTTTATTCGCAAGGTCAACATCAATGACTTGAAAGTCCATGCCTTTTTCAAATAAAACAATTCGGCAACGGTGGCTATAGGGATCAGTGGTCCCTGAATATAAAGTCATCATTTAGTGTATATCCTTCCAATAGGCTTTTTTGAGTTTGTAAGTAAGTACTAACAACACTCCTAAAAACAATAATACAAACCAGCCCAAATGATTACGCTGTTGTTTTGCAGGTTCGGCCATAAAAGCCAGATAGTTGGTTAAATCACCAGCTAAAGTATCGTACTCACTGACCGACATGCTGCCAGGTTTTGCAAGCTTGAGCTGATGCGTTTCATGATCAAACTCCTGCTCTCCTTGTAATGCATACAACACATGTGGCATGGCTACTTTGTCATATACGGCGTTATTCCAGCCGGTAGGCCGCGTACTATCACGGTAAAAGCTACGCATGTAGGTGTATACCCAATCAGCACCACGGGCACGCACTTCCACCGACAAATCTGGTGGCGCAACACCAAACCATTTTTTTGCATCCGCCTTATTCAGCGCAACTTTCATTTGGTCGCCGACTTTATCACCGGCAAACAACAAATTATCTTTAATTTGCTGTTCCGTTAACCCGATTTCCAACAAGCGGTTGTAACGCATGTAATTTGCACTATGGCAATTTAAGCAATAATTTACAAACGTACGAACACCGCGTTGCAATGATTCATGGTTTGATGCATCAATTGGCGCTTTATCCAAATGTATCTCTTCGTTTGCAACTGCCAGCTGCGGCAATGTAAAGAATGGCAAGACGACTAAAACTAATAATAATTTTTTCATGCTGCTTATCCCGTCACCCTTTCTGGCACTGGTAAAGTTTTATCTTTTTTGGTGTACCAAGGCATGAGTACAAAAAATGTAAAATAAATAACCGTGGCTACACGCGCCACAACAGTTGCACGGTCCGCACCCCCCAGCCAACTACCGAACTGCCCCCATACATTTGATGGCTCAGTCCCAAGATAACCCAACACAATAAAGCTCACCACAAAAGCAGCTAGCCACTTTTTGTATAGTGCACCACGATAACGAATGGACTTTACAGGACTCTTATCTAGCCAAGGCAGCAATGCAAATACCATCACTGACAGGCCCATTGCCGCCACACCCGGGAATTGCGAGTTAAATATTGGCGGCACTGCACGCAATACTGAGTAATACGGCGTGAAGTACCATACTGGCGCGATGTGCGCTGGGGTTTTAAGTGGGTCTGCAGGAATAAAGTTATTAGCCTCCAAGAAATAACCACCCATTTCTGGTGCAAAGAAAATAACAGCTGAAAACACAATTAAAAATACAGCAATGCCCACCAGGTCTTTTACCGTGTAGTAAGGATGGAAAGGAATACCATCCAACGGAATGCCAGTATTTTTGTCTTTTAATTTTTTGATTTCAACGCCGTCCGGATTATTCGAACCCACTTCATGCAATGCAATCAAGTGCGCAACAACCAAACCTACCAAGACAAACGGCAGCGCGATAACGTGAAAGGCGAAGAAACGGTTTAACGTGGCATCCGACACCAAGTAGTCACCACGCAGCCATTCAGACACATCGGGACCCACAAACGGAATCGCAGTAAACAGGTTCACAATTACCTGTGCGCCCCAATAAGACATTTGACCCCATGGCAAGAGGTAACCAAAAAATGCCTCGCCCATCAAACATAGAAATATCGCCACACCAAACAACCAAATCAACTCACGAGGATTACGATACGAGCCATAAATGATGCCACGGAACATATGCATATAGACAACGATAAAAAACATCGATGCGCCTGTAGAGTGCATATATCGAATGAGCCAGCCCCACGGCACATCGCGCATAATGTATTCCACTGAGCCAAAGGCTAATTCAGCGTCAGGCTTGTAATGCATCGTTAAAAATATGCCCGTAACAATTTGCAGCACCAATACCAGCATGGCTAGCGAGCCGAAAAAATACCAAAAATTGAAATTTTTTGGCGCGTAATATTCAGTTAAATGGGCCTTGATATTACTAGTAAGCGGAAAACGCTCATCTACCCAAGCCACGCTATTATTTAACGCACTCGCCAATACTGATTTATTTTTGTTTGTCATGATCAGGCTTTCTCTTCAGTATCAACGCCAATAAGCAACGTATTGTCAGTCAAGTATTTGTAAGGCGGCACCACCAAGTTAATTGGTGCTGGAGAGCCCTTAAATACACGACCCGCCAGATCAAATTTAGAGCCATGGCATGGACAGAAAAAACCGCCCACCCAATTCTCACCCATATCACCGTTCGCCTGTAACTTAGCCGTTGGTGAACAGCCCAAATGCGTACAAATACCTACTATTACCGCTAAATTAGGTTTGATGGCACGGTTCTTATTTTTGCAATAAACCGGCTGCTGTGAAGTCACTTCGCTGTTTGGATCTGAAAGTCGCTCATCATGATGAGCCAACTCCGCAATCATTTCATCGGTACGGTTAATAATCCAGACTGGCTTACC
>DIZU01000132.1:4321-5152 GCA_002429455.1 Methylotenera sp. UBA6020
GTCATACTTTTTATAAATGGCACAGCCACTGCAGCGCAGCCAAGCGCACCCACAGCCGATGTGGCAATTAAAAAATTACGCTTTTCTAAATCTACCGGTGAATTTTGATTTGCTTGCGAACTAGCTTGATTCTTGTCATTTCGGTTGTCTAGCATGCTTTCCTCGTGAACTGAATATGAAACGGCGACATTATGGGCGCCAACGTCATTTACTTAACAAAATTACTTAACATTCTTGGTGCAATAAAACAACTTGGTACAAATAAAATAATATGGCGCAATAAAATAATTAATATGGTGCGAAAATCCGCACTCTAAATTGCATCAATAAACGATGCAATTGCAAAGCGCATGATTATACAATTTTTTGCAACAGAATTAAAGCTTTATTTTATAAGTAATTGAAGTAAAACAATTAAACTGGATTTTTTATGTCGATAAACTCATGCGTCAAGTTAAATTTTTCAGCCAAATGCTCGCCTAATGCTTGCACTCCGTAGCGTTCTGTTGCGTGATGTCCTGCTGAAATATAAGACACACCGGATTCCTCTGCTTGATGTGTCGTTTGTTCGGAAATTTCACCGCTAATAAACACATCAGCGCCCAGTTCTATCGCCGACTCCATATAACCTTGTGCGGCGCCGGTACACCAAGCAATCTTCTGCACTAGTTTTTGCGGATCTCCGATGACCAATGGAACGCGCTGCAACGCAGCTTCTATGTCTTGTGCAAAATTAAGTAATTTTTTAGGTTGATCTAGATAGCCATACGCAACAATATTTGACGCTCCTATATCTGTCTCTTATACACATGCTGACGCTGCCGACGAAGA
>DIZU01000123.1:0-6459 GCA_002429455.1 Methylotenera sp. UBA6020
AAATTTACGGGCATATCAGTTTTACGCCAGAAATGGCCGCACTAGGACAAATATTATTACGCGCTGCTGAAAAAGTGCGTGAGGCAGTGACACTGTTATCTGACATGAAAAACGCCGAGCGTATTTTACATACGTGCGAAGAAATAAACATCATTGAAGGCGAAGCGGATATTGTGATGCGCGCAGGCATGGAGCGCTTATTTGCTGAAGTTTCTGATGCACGAGCACTGATTCGCGCAAAAGAACTATACGACTTATTTGAAGCCGCAGTGGATAGCTGCGAAGATGTATCCGATGTGATCCACGGTGTAGTACTAGAAAGAATTTAAGGGCCAACCATTATGATAGATCAAGCAATTGTCATCATGGCATTGCTCGTGGTGGTTGCCCTTATATTCGATTTTATGAACGGCTTTCATGACGCAGCAAACTCCATTGCACTCATGGTTTCAACCCGACTACTTACACCACAAGCCGCTGTAGTTTGGGCCGCTTTTTTTAACTTGGTCGCTTTTTTATTTTTTGGCCTGCATGTAGCAAACACCGTAGGCTCAGGCATTATCAATAAAGAAATCATTGATAATGCTGTGATATTTGGCGCACTGGGCGGTGCAATCTCATGGAACCTGATCACCTGGTGGTTTGGCATCCCCTCATCATCCTCTCACGCGCTGGTGGGCGGTTTAGTGGGAGCCGGATTGGCCAAATCTGGCTGGAGTGCCGTTGTAGCGCAGGGGCTGATTAAAACCTCGCTGGCAATTATTCTTTCACCACTATTTGGGCTTTTGTTAGCATTAATACTGTCTATTATTGTGCTGTGGTTGTTTGAAAAATCATCACCCTACCCAACCGAACGTCGCTTTAACAAATTGCAGTTTGTTTCCTCATCGCTTTACAGCTTAGGCCATGGTGGTAACGATGCTCAAAAAACCATGGGAATTATCGCCGTATTGCTATACGCCAACGGCTATATTCATGGCGAATTTCATGTGCCATTTTGGGTGGTGATTGCGTGCCAAATAGCCATGGGGCTAGGTACATTGTTTGGCGGTTGGCGCATTGTGCGCACCATGGGCATGGGCATCACGCGTATTCGTCCATCGGGCGGGTTTTGCGCACAAACCTCTGGCGCTATTGCTTTGTTTATTGCTACATCACTTGGCATTCCCGTATCAACCACGCATACCATTACGGGCGCAATTGTCGGGGTGGGGCTTTCTCGCCGCGTATCTGCAGTACGCTGGGGATTAGCCTCACGTATCGTATGGGCATGGGTGCTGACTATTCCATCAGCCGCTTTAATTTCCGCAATTTTCTATCACATTGGCCATACTTTTTTATAAGTGTTGAATATACTTAATCTTACACTTAGCGCTTTTAGGCTTTTAAAAAGTATCTTGGAAAAAGGACTCATAAGAGAGCTCATTCTATTGGTAATTAGAGCGAAACATAACTTTAGAACAAAGTTTCAAATGTAGTTTAAATAGATTGCAACCATTTTGACTAAACATGCGCCTGCAATCGATAGAATTATAAAAATTGAAGAGCCAGAACATCCGATAATTAAAGAGTTTCAAAACCCTGAAAAGTAACCTTAGTAAACCGATACAACTCACTTAACTCTAGTAATATTTACTATACCAATACTCTCAATTGTCACACAAATGTCACAATTGAGGATTAGTATCTTTCGGTCTACAGGACATTACATATGCAAAGAAAACAGGAGAAATTAATGCAAATATCTAGCTTTAGCCTTAAGGCCACTTTATTAGCTGCTGGTCTTACCATGGCTACCAGCGCATTCGCCGTTGATATTACTGGCGCTGGCGCTACCTTTCCATACCCAATTTATGCAAAATGGGCTGAATCATATAACGTTAAAACAGGCGTAAAACTGAACTACCAATCTATCGGTTCAGGCGGTGGTATTAAACAAATCACGAACAAAACAGTTGATTTTGGTGCCTCTGACAAACCGTTAACACCTGAAGCACTCGAAAAAGCAGGCCTAATTCAGTTTCCTACTGTTGTAGGTGGTGTCGTGCCAGTAGTTAACATTCCAGGTATTACAAGTGGTGAACTACGTCTTAGTGGTGAGGTTCTTGCAAATATTTTCCTGAAAAAAATCACTAAGTGGAATGACGCGGCGATTAAAAGTTTAAATCCAAGCTTAGCATTACCAGATACAGCGATTACTGTAGTTCACCGTTCTGATGG
Organism: Methylotenera sp. UBA6020; assembly: GCA_002429455.1. GTDB lineage: Bacteria > Pseudomonadota > Gammaproteobacteria > Burkholderiales > Methylophilaceae > Methylotenera. The sequence continues at coordinate 2,221 of DIZU01000123.1, forward strand.
TTCAGGTACTACTTTTGTGTTTGCGAACTATTTGAGCAAAGTAAGCAAAGAGTGGAGCTCTAAAGTAGGTGCTGATACTTCTGTCGCATGGCCAACAGGTTTGGGTGGCAAGGGTAATGAAGGTGTTGCCGCATATGCACAACGTATTAAAGGCGCTATTGGTTATGTTGAGTATGCTTACGCTAAGGAAAACAATTTACCTGCTGTAACTATGCAAAACAGTGAAGGTGAGTTTATTAAACCGAGTATTGAAAGCTTTCAATCTGCTGCTAAATATGCGAAATGGGAAAGTGCCCCTGGTTTTTATGAAATTTTAACCAATGAACCTGGCAAAACAACATGGCCTATTGCAGGTGCTACATTTATTTTGATGCACAAAATTCAAAGCAATCCAGAAAATGGTGCAGAAGTGCTCAAATTCTTTGATTGGGGCTACACAAGTGGCGGCTTAATGGCTAAAGCACTCGATTATGTGCCTATGCCTGAGAGCGTTGTTAAACTTATTGAAACTAGCTGGAAGAACAATCTTAAAAGCAAAGATGGCGCTTCAGTTTGGTCTAAATAAAAGTTAGATTAATGTAGTAAAATACGACATCGCTCAATTCTGAAATAGAAATGACTAATGCAGGTGGGGAGGCATACCTCTCCCCTGCATCACTATTAAACGAACAAATAAAAATTAGAGAATCAAAATCTATGTCATCTATTATGCAAAGTAAAAACATGGGGGCTAGATTAGATAAGCTGTTTCGTGGCACTACAATGTTTTTTGCTTTTCTGGTTTTTATCTTACTATTTGGCATAGTCCTCACATTATTCGTTGGTAGTTTGCCAGCGCTCAAGGCTTTTGGCCCATCTTTTTTCACAAGTACTGCATGGAATCCAGTTGAGATTCAATTTGGTGGACTAGTACCTATTTATGGAACTTTTATCACGGCTTTAATTGCGATGGTAATAGGCATACCAGTGAGTTTTGGTATTGCTATTTTTATCACAGAACTTTCTCCTGTTTGGCTTAAGCGCCCTATTGGTATCGCAATTGAGTTGCTTGCAGGTATTCCAAGTATTATTTATGGTATGTGGGGCTTATTTGTATTCGCCCCCTTATTTGCCGACCATGTTCAACCTTGGATAAATGACAATCTTGGTGCACTGCCACTGATAGGGCAAGTATTCCAAGGCCCGCCTATGGGTATCGGCATGTTAACCGCTGGCTTTATCTTGGCTATTATGACCATCCCATTCACCTCCTCAGTCATGCGGGATGTGTTTGAAATTGTTCCAACCATGCTTAAAGAATCTGCTTACGGATTGGGCTCGACCACTTGGGAAGTAGTATGGAATGTAGTGTTGCCATATACTAAAACAGGTGTTGTCGGCGGGATTATGTTAGGCCTCGGCCGTGCATTAGGCGAAACAATGGCTGTTACATTTGTGATTGGCAATGCTCATGAATTATCTGCCTCTCTCATGATGCCTGGTAACACTATATCCTCTGCATTAGCTAACGAATTTACTGAAGCTGTGGGTGACATATACACCTCATCACTTATTACGCTAGGCTTAACCTTATTTGTGATTACATTTGTGGTCTTAGCGCTCGCAAAAATTCTATTGATTCGCCTATCTATGCGCGAAGGAAAACAGTCATGACCCAATTAAATAATAAGCGCTATTTAAGGCGCAAAATTGTTAATAACCTTACGCTCAGCATTTCTCTTTTAACTGTCCTTTTCGCACTAACTTTTTTAGTGTGGATTTTATGGACATTATTTAGCCAAGGCCTAAGTCATGTAGGTTTAGATGTATTTACTAAAATGACACCTCCACCTGGTAGTTCAGGTGGTCTATTGAATGCCATCGTAGGCAGCTTGTATATGGTGTTGATCGCAACTTTCATTGGGACTCCTGTTGGCGTATTAGCAGGAACTTATCTTGCAGAATACGGCAAGTCTGGTTGGTTAGCACCTACCACTAGATTTATTAATGATATTTTGCTCTCCGCACCCTCTATCGTTATCGGCTTATTTGTCTATGAAGTTGCAGTGAATACCGTAGGTCATTTTTCTGGCTGGGCAGGCGCTTTAGCACTATCACTAATAGTAATTCCTGTTGTAGTTAGAACCACAGAAAACATGATGCAATTAGTGCCTAGTACATTACGGGAAGCGGCAGCTGCACTTGGCGCACCTTATTGGAAAGTGATTGTAAATATTGTTTATAGATCGGCGAAAACAGGCATTATGACAGGCCTGTTGCTTGCAGTAGCTCGGATTAGTGGCGAAACTGCACCACTCTTATTTACTGCACTAAACAATCAATTTTGGAGTGCAGATATGAGTAAGCCAATATCTAGCCTGGCCGTTGTGATTTTCCAATTTGCAATGAGTCCATATGAAGATTGGCAACATCTAGCCTGGGCTGGTGCACTTTTAATCACCTTATTTGTGTTGGGCCTCAATATACTAGCACGCACCATCTTCCGCCCTAGTCAATCTCAAAGCTAATTCAGGATCACTTAAAAATGTCTACAGCAATGCTTCAACCAAAAATTACCACTCAAAATATGAGTTTTTACTATGGTAAATTTCAAGCACTTAAAAACATTAATATCGAAATTCCAGCGAGTAAGGTAACTGCCTTTATTGGGCCATCTGGTTGCGGAAAATCAACGTTGTTACGCACATTTAACCGCATGTACGAGCTCTACCCAAAGTTAAGAGTTGAAGGGAAAATCTTCCTGGATGGCAATGATATTCATTCATCAGAGCAAGATCTAAACTTACTACGTGCAAAAGTAGGAATGGTCTTCCAAAAACCAACACCATTCCCAATGTCTATTTACGACAATGTTGCATTTGGTGTAAAGCTATATGAGAGTTTATCAAAAACTGAAATGAATGACCGTGTTGAATGGGCACTTCAAAAAGCAGCTCTTTGGAATGAAGTCAAAGACAAGCTCAACCAAAGTGGTTCTAGTTTATCAGGTGGGCAGCAACAACGTCTGTGCATTGCGCGAGGTGTTGCGGTAAAACCTAATGTGTTATTACTAGACGAGCCCTGTTCTGCATTAGACCCAATCTCTACCGCTCGTATTGAAGAACTTATTCATGAGCTGAAAAAAGATTACACCATTGTAATTGTGACGCATAACATGCAGCAGGCTGCACGTGTTTCAGACTACACTGCCTATATGTACTTAGGTGAATTAATTGAGTATGGTGATACAGACATGATCTTTACCCGCCCAAGCCACCGTGAAACTGAAGATTACATTACAGGTAAGTTTGGTTAAGTTGACTTAATATAGAAAGACAATAAAAAAGCCAGCTAAGCTGGCTTTTTTATTGCTCATATTCTTTGCCTACAAATTACACGCTAGATTGTTGCTTGCGGATTACTTGTTTGAGACTCTATGATTTGAGCATATTGAACATTATTTGGTCTACTACTGGTTAACTGTGCATAAAATTTAAGCATACGTTCAGTTTGTAACTTTGCTGTCCATTTAGCTAATGCATACGCTCTCGCACGACGGCCTAACTCGAACCTTTGCTCCGGATAAATCATTAACTGATGCACTTTTTCAGCAAATTCAAGCGTATTTTCAGTAGAAATTAAAGCGCCACGACCTTCAATCAAGATAGACGCTGTGCCCAATTCAGCAATCGCCACCACCGGTGTACCTTGTGCCATGGCTTCCAATAGCACCAAGCCTTGCGTTTCACTTTTAGATGCAAACACAAACACATCGGCAGCCTGATAACAGGCATTTAGTTCAGTATTACGATCCAAGTAACCGATAAACTTCACATTTTTTTCAATATTGAGTACTTTAGCAAGCTTGTGCAAACTCGCCTCAGCGGGACCCTCGCCGGTGACCACCAGCAACACATCTGGCCGCTCCTCGCTCAATACCTTGGTCATGCCTAATAAAAAATCAATGTTCTTTTCAAACGCCACGCGTCCTACATACAACAACATTGGGCGATCTAAGGCAATATCATATTTTTCTCTAAACGCCTGACCATCGGCATCCTTAAAACTATGCTCTTGCAAACCTGTAGGGATGACCTCTGCCGTTACTTTTACACCATAACTACGCAATACATCTAACATAGGATTAGATGGTGCGACAATCGCATCTACGGCGTTACATTGACGTTTAGAGATCATTCTTGCCATTCCACGTGCAAGGAACTGTGGCACCCAAGGTAAGTAGTGATGCAAATAATCCTC
>DIZU01000123.1:6784-7709 GCA_002429455.1 Methylotenera sp. UBA6020
AACTTCATGGCCTCGCCATACTTCATGAGCTTATCTTCTGGGTCAAAATAAATACTGCGCGCTGGAATACGCTTGATCCAAGCTTCGTCTTGTCCCGCTTCATTTTGAGTTGTAACGCCATAATCTGGCGCAATCAAATGCACTTCATGACCTAAATGTTGCATTTGCTGAACAAAGGTTTTGATAGAAGTGGACACCCCATTGATACGCGGAAAATAAACATCTGAGATAAATAGAATTTTCATGAGTGTTGTCTATACCCTTATGTATTTAATGTAATCAATCAATTAACTACATTAGACAATAACCATTCAGTATGACAATTTGATGAAGAACAGCACTAGAAAACTTATCCTGGCCAGTATCTGCGGCTGTGTCGTAGATCACCGGCTAGTCCTCAACACTGAAGGAGTTAGCAATCATTGTTAGACTTGCTAACGTTAGAAATACGGCCCCGACCGACCTTGTGAAAGTTGATCACTTCACTGACTTAAACAATTAAAAAGGAAAGCCCCGCAATCAGCCCGCCAATCAATGCACCGGCCACAACGTCACTAGGGTAATGCAAACCTAACACCACGCGGGACAAACCCACCATGACAGTAAAAGGCAGAACTATGATTGATAATTGCGGATAATAGCTCAACGCAACCGTACTAAAGACTACAGCATGCAGTGTATGCCCCGAAGGAAAACTAAATTTATCTAGCGGCCTGCCAATCAAGCAAATATCTGGGCGTACCGCGTATGGGCGTGGTCGTAAGGTTTGGCCTTTTAACCATTTGTAGAGCAGCGTCCCAACCAACCCGGCTATTGCCATGTGTAGCACCGGTATAACGCCTTCTTTTCCTTGAACCATCAATATGCCAAACATCAGGCTATACCAAAATACTCCATCACCTAATCGGCTCACACATCTGAAACA
>DIZU01000123.1:7908-8525 GCA_002429455.1 Methylotenera sp. UBA6020
CGATCCAAATATAAACGCATTCTGTAAGACATGTTTAGTCTCCAATATCACTTAACTTCAATTTACTTGGAAGTCTAGAATGTCATCGCAATGTGAATTATTAATGAAAAAGATGTGAAAGTTTATTGAATATGCCTTGTTTAATGGCAAGTCAGTTTTTACGTGATGATTGAATATTAGTCAACTGGATATTAACTGGTTACTTGTGTCACTACATCTGCGATGATCTCTGCCAAAGTTTGCACTTGCAACCGGTTCTCACCTTCGACCATGACGCGAATCTTAGATTCGGTGCCGGATGCTCTAAGTAATACACGGCCACGATTAGCAAGCTCATTTTCAGCGGCTTTTACTGCGGCTTGAATCGCCACATGATGGTCTAAATCGATTTTTTTTTCAGTTTTTACATTAATCAGCACTTGCGGATAAAGCGTTAAATCAGCCCCCAATTGCCCTAATGTTTTTTTGCTTTGGATTACAGCCTGCAACACTTGCAAAGCTGCAATAATGCCATCGCCACTACTGTGCTTGTCCAGAGTGAGAATATGGCCTGAGTTCTCGCCACCTAGCTGCCAACCATGCTGATTAAGCAGTTCTAATACATATCGGTCACCTAC
>DIZU01000188.1:0-301 GCA_002429455.1 Methylotenera sp. UBA6020
ATCTAAGTCCTTTAACAATATCGGAAGGTGTGTATTAGAATATAGCCTAATATAATTAATTATAAAATAAGAAGTTACTATGTATAAACATCCATTGATTAACCGTGACAAAATGATCCCACAAGAGGCGCTTACTTTATTAATGGAAGGTAACGAGCGTTTTTCAAATAACCAAACCGAACAAAAGGACTTAAGAAAACTAGTTGATTTGACACAACATGCACAACATCCATTCGCAGCAATCTTAAGTTGTAGTGATTCACGGGCTCCAACGGAGTTTATATTTGACCAAGCATTGGGC
>DIZU01000188.1:487-932 GCA_002429455.1 Methylotenera sp. UBA6020
TTATATTTGACCAAGCATTGGGCGATATTTTTAGTGTGCGCTTAGCGGGAAATATTGCCTCCAAAAAAGCGATTGGCAGCTTGGAGTTTGGTTGTAAGTATTTAGGCAGTAAGCTAGTGGTGGTGTTGGGCCATAGTGGCTGCGGGGCAGTACAAGCCGCTTGTGACAGTTATTCAGGTGGCAATATAGGTGAAATTATTAAGCTTATTGAGCCGGCCGTTGCGCGTGAAACCACAGAGTTAGATGATCGTGCGTCATCTAATAAAGAATTTTTAGCAAAAGTATGTGAGTTGAACGTCGATGTGCAAATCAAGCAGATTTTATTGCGCAGTACCATTCTGCAAGAAATGTTGGCTAAAAAGCAAATCGGCATTGTCGGCGGCGTGTACGACCTTGCGACCGCTAAAGTGAGGTTTATTGAAAACGATTTGATATTCTAGGGTTT
>DIZU01000188.1:1092-2829 GCA_002429455.1 Methylotenera sp. UBA6020
GCTTAGTCGAACCACAGGGAACGCCGCTCCACAAATACATTTAGCGATGACCTTCTTTAGCCATATTGATACTGTATTTCGGTATTTCTACCACTAAATCTTCTGTGCCAACAATCGCTTGGCATGATAGCCGCGAGTTAGGTTCTAAGCCCCAGGCTTTATCGAGTAAATCATCTTCCTGATCATTGGATGCATTGAGTGACTTGAAGCCCTCACGAACAATGATATGGCAGGTTGTGCAAGCACAGGCTTGGTCGCAGGCGTGATCAATATCAATATGGTTATTGAGTAATGTGTCGCATATTGATTCGCCTGTTTTTGCCTCAATAGCAGCACCTTCAGGGCAGAGTTCTACGTGTGGCAGGATAATAATTTGTGGCATGTTGTTTCCTTGAAGTAGGAGCGATTTTTAAATCGCGAATTACAGTGGTAATCGCGTAATAAATTGGTAGCGTTACTATCGCGATATAAATATCGCTCCTACAAGTTAATCGTATCTAAATTTTTTCCTGCAAATGCATGGCTTATGCTCGCATCCATACGTTTTGCGGCAAATGCCTCTGTAGCATGGTTAAGGGCTTCTACCGCCTGATGAATCGCATCGGCATCTTGTGTGTCTTTAATTAAGGCCAGGCGCTGCATTTCCGCTTCTATTGCCTGTTTTTCTTCTGCACTAATCAGTGCGCCATCCGCAGCTAATGCAGCAGTCACCGCTTCGATGATTGCACCTGCATCAACACGCGCTTCAGCCAGCATGCGGGCTTTTTTGTCTGCTTCAGCGCTGGTAAACGAGGCTTTCAGCATGTCGGTGATTTCATCTTCGCTCAAGCCGTATGACGGTTTAACCGTAATGTGCGCTTCAACATTACTCGATGTTTCTCGTGCCGAAACCGATAATAAGCCATCGGCATCGACGGTAAATGTCACACGAATGCGCGCTGCACCTGCCACCATGGGCGGGATGCCACGCAGTTCAAAGCGTGCAAGAGAGCGGCAATCGCTCACGAGTTCGCGTTCACCCTGTACCACATGGATGCTCATGGCGGTTTGGCCGTCTTTATAGGTGGTAAATTCCTGCGCGCGGGCAACGGGTAAGGTACTGTTACGATGAATCACTTTTTCGGCTAGCCCGCCAAAGGTTTCTAGTCCTAATGATAACGGGATGACATCAAGCAATAATAAATCAGCGTCGCTCTTATTACCGGCTAATACATTGGCTTGAATCGCCGCGCCTAAGGCTACTACTTTATCCGGGTCTAAATTAGTCAGTGGCGTTTGCTTGAAGTATTCAGCCACCACTTTGCGTATTTGCGGCATTCTAGTCGCGCCGCCCACCATCACCACACCATTGATACTCTCAATGCTCAATCCTGCATCACGCATGGCTTTACGGGTAGGGCTCAGGGTTTTCTGTACTAAAGTGGCGGTGAGCGCGATAAACTGGTCGGTGCTTAAGGTCAGGTTAACAAATTCACCATCGCTTAATAGGCAACTGACGTTTGCTTCTTCGTGTTCTGTCAGCCATTCTTTGGCTTCACGTGCTTTGCTTAGTAGCAGCCTGGTATCATGGGCATTGAGTGGCGCTAACTTGGCGGTTTCTAAAATCCAGCAAAAAATACGCTGGTCAAAATCATCACCACCAAGTGCAGAGTCACCATTGGTCGCGAGTACTTCAAAAACGCCTTTGCTTAGTTTTAAGATAGAAACATCAAAGGTGCCACCGCCTAAGTCATAAAT
>DIZU01000038.1 GCA_002429455.1 Methylotenera sp. UBA6020
TAGCTCAGTTGGTTAGAGCAGAGGACTCATAATCCTTTGGTCCGCGGTTCAAGTCCGCGAGGGCCCACCAATAAATGGTACGAAGATGTGCCAAGAAGTCCATAAAACCCGCATAGTCATTGGCTTTGCGGGTTTTTTGTTGCCAAGGTGTTCCATTAACACTTTTTGACATCCGGGGGTAAATAGGGGTAACTTACGGGGTAACTAAACCAATGTGAATGAGAGTTACCCCATGGCACTGTCTGATACAGCAATAAAGAACGCAAAGCCTGGTACAAAACCAATCAAGTTGGCTGATGAAAAAGGCCTGTACCTACTAATTTCTCCTGCTGGGGGTAAATGGTGGGTTCTGGGATTAAGCGTGATCAATATACTAGATTTATCCGACATCGGAATAGAGGATTGAGTCGTGACTGCTCTGGACTGCTCTAGTTCGAAATCAACAATAGAACAATATTGCTGTTGTTAAAACTAAAAGTAAAAGTTAATTTAATTGCGGGGTAATATTGTAAAGTGTAAAAAGCAACAGTCAGCAAATCCACTTCAATTGAACCAGGTTTTCAAGAGCACGTCCGGACTGAGTTCCTAAATCATTTCAATCATGCCAAAACAGAAAAGTTCATACTATGGCCGCATAGTGCTTATCGTGGCAGAAGTTTTCATCATCAGCTTTTTGAACTATGCTGTTGCAAGCCATTTCCCAATCGAGTTCAGCCGTTATATCTCTCTGGACGTGCTGTTCTGCTTGCCGATTATTGAAGCGGCGCATTTAACTTCGATTCGAGCCAATCGCCGTTACGATACAAATATTCCGATCTTTGTCGGAATAGCACTTGCGTTGATATGGAGCGCAATTGAGGTAGTAATCTCTTGGCCATACTTCCCGATGATCGTATTTGCGTTGAACACGTTTACGCGTAGCGTGATCTTCATTGTGATTGGACGAGTGCTGATCAAGTTATGGCGTGAGAGGGAATATGCCCGCACAGACATGCTGACAGGATTGGCAAATCGCGTTGAATTACTGGATAGGCTGGAAATCGAGCAGGCGCATAGCGAGCGTACCGGCAGGCACTATTCCGTGTTGTTCATCGATATTGATCATTTCAAGGCATTGAATGATAACCATGGGCACCAAGTCGGAGATGAGGCGCTTAAGATGTTAGCGTCCATACTAAGGAACAACTCAAGGAAAGTGGATGTTGCTGCTCGTCTTGGTGGCGATGAGTTTGTGTTGTTGTTACCTGATACCGATGAGCAAACTTGCGAAATTATGATCAAGCGGATCGAGGCTGCCACGAAGCAGGCGTTTGATGAAAATCTCTGGGAAATATCGATATCAATTGGAAAGTCTACTAAGATCGGCAAAACGAAAGATGTGGATTGGGTTACCCAAACAAAGTGGGCGTTCATTAGGCAGAATGACCTGGCCTCCGTTGCATTAAATTTTTGTGAAGTTAATTTTGCTGTTTAGTAGCGTCGTGTCACTCAATGCAGCCCAAGCGGTGCGGAACCAATCCTCACTATTACAGTCTGACTTTTGCCCGGATCGTTGGGATAACGATAATTAGCTGAGGAGATTAAAAGTGAACGTCAAAAATCGCAGCAAAGCCCTTACTCAAGACCACAGGCTCCCTATTGCCCTTGGCTGGATGCTGACGGCTACCGTCGTAGCAATTGCCAGTTGGGCTGGTCTATATCTAAAGCATAGGGTGCTATAACAATAAAGCCGGTGATAAGCCGGCTTTTTTAACTTTGGAGTAAACGTCGATCAAATGAACGAAATCCTGAAATATTTAAAGAAGCATGGCGAGAAACTGGATGCCGAGATTGCCGAAGGTGCCGGTCTCTCACTTTCAAAGACACGTAACTACTTGGCAGAACTTGCTGCTAAAAACGAAGTTGTGTTGTGTGATTCGATCAGGTTTGAGAAGGGTAAGAAAATTGAGGGGATACTATGCAGAGTGGCTGGCTTCACTCCGCCAGCTGCGCCGGGTAGGAAAGCGAAGGGATCTACAATTAATTGATAGGTGATCTGCCGATGCAGGGTTCCAAGCTATGGCATGAGATATCTTCGTTGCCCAAAAGCAGTACTTTGCCGAGTTCTGTTTACGACCATTACGGCCATTCAAGACTTCGAAAAGCAGACCGTCAACGTAAAATTAAGGAGCGCCGCAGTACCTTTCATTTTGGCTCCCAGGATTTCCTCGTGGCTGGCCAATGGAACGCTAAACGCCGTATGGGAGCTTTGAGGCCATCATCTTCCTCCGGTCGATCTTGCGCCCGTCGACAATGAACGTTCCGTCGCCAACAGCGTGAACCGTGCGCTTCTCCTTGCGTGCGGTATCGATGTATGCGGCAAGCGCCTCTAACACGACAATGTTGTGCTTTTTGACGATGTCTATGACCTTGCACTCTATGTTGGCAAGGCACTCCTTGATCAAGGGCGACGTGACGAATTTGCCCTGAACAGGTGTGAGTTTGAACTTGGCAAACTTGTCTGTGTCAGCTCCAGAGCACGTCCCTATACCGACGACCTTATCCAGCATGTCAACCGTGGGAATGGCAATGACGCAATCCCTATTCTTTCGCAACGCCGCGAAAGAGTGATTCCATTCACCCGTGGTGATGGCAAATACCGGAGTGAAATCCATCACCATGGTCCAGGAGATCGTCATGATGTTGTCTTTCTGCCCATCATGGGTCGTCACGCGGACAACAGGTCCTGATTCCATCAGGGTAAAGGCCTTGCTCAGCTTCAACTGACGCATGAGAACTCCTCGTGATATTCCTTTGTCCGATGGTCAGGCCAAGCTAGCACGCTCGATGACATTAAGGCACCCACTGAAAGCAGCACCTCGCCGAGTAGTGCTTTCGACACACAGCAGAACTACGATTTTTCAAATGCAGAACTTCGACGTTCAGATTGAGGGGCGTCGCTCGACAAATTTAAAACGTTACTAATGTCCATCACCTTGCGGCATGCCGATCAAATATTTCTTCGGTTCAGCAACAAATTTCTTATGGCAAGTTTCCGAACAGAAATAGTATTCCTAGCCGGAGAATTTTTCCTTTGCTGCCGCCTTGGCTGGTTCCACGTTCATTTTACATACTGGATCGGTTGCCATTTTTTATCTCCTTAGCACGTTAGCGGGGCTGCTAAGCTCTTTGGGTACTATCGGTTCGAGAGCAACCCATCCCCAAGCCGTCATTAACTCTAACTCTTCTGAATTAAGATACCAATTTATCGGTCATGAACGCCGCGGGAATTGCTTTACTTGAGTGTGCCGATGTAAGTTTTCTTATTGGTGCCCAATCCAAGTCGCTTGGTCAAAATTTCAATGAGCGCAGCGACCAACAAGATAAGAATTAGCCACATCAAAAACATGAGCGGATCGATGCCTAACATCCCTGAACCATGCATCCATGAACCATAAACATACATTGCCATTCCTTTATTAGTAAATACTACGGATCACCTGCTTCAGTTATTTCAGCTCCAAATCCAGGCCGTCGTAAACACGCTTAAACACTCCCATATTCGACATGATATTTGTTCAGTTCTTAAATAATTTGGAATATCTCTAACGAAAAAATATAAGATATAGAACAATAATGAGCA